>JAZNMU010000051.1:0-10881 GCA_045579865.1 Acutalibacteraceae bacterium | reverse complement strand
CAATGACTAGACCCAACTCCTTGGCTCACAGAACGACATGGCTACGATCCGACTTACGATGAAACTATGCACGACTGGAGAGTTCACCGTGCCATTGATTTCACCTGTGAGAGAGGTACACCTGTTTACTCCGTCGGGAACGGCAAGGTGACTAAGGTTTATGCGGACACCTCCTACGGCTACTGCATCGAGATCGACTTCGGTGACTTTACAGGCAGATACTGCGGTCTGGAGCAAGGTACTACGGTAAAGTTTGACGCTGTGGTAAAAAAGGGTGACACCGTAGGCAAGACAGGTGATTTACCCTGCGAAAGCGGACAGGAGCCCCATTTTCATTTCGAGGTGCTTAAGGACGGAAAGAATGTGGATCCGATAGAGGAGCTACGGTAAGATAAGCACTCGAAATTTAATAAAAGCGGAACTGTAAAAAACTGATTTGATTTGCGATACAGTAGGGACACGGCGTATGCCGTGTCCCTGACCTGTTTATTTTGCTTTAGTTTTTTATATTTTTCAACTTCTCCTTTATGATTTACTGAACTACTTTCTTTTATGTTTTACGCGCTCAGGCCGCTATGGCCTTTACTTTGCCCCGGTCGGCAAAGTAAACAAAGCGCCCTTTAGCCTCGGGAAACTACGTTCCCCTCGGTGGCCGCCTTCGAAACTCGGCGGAGACAAACGGTCAGGCACCTTTTTATAAAAAGGTACATTTCGTCCCGTCCGAGACAAGCAGTTCGCATATTGATTCTTTCAGTAGCGCAAAACATCAGTACCTCATAGAACAGCGCGCCCGTTGATTGCGCAGACAGCCGATAAGACTTCGAATTTACAGGTAAGCTCACTTAACCACTGTTTATTTTATGAGGTTGAATGCTTATGGAGGGTGCCGTGTCCCTCGCCGTAAAATAAATATAAAAAAGGAAAAACCATTGTATCAGCTGAAAAATTCGGCTTTTACAATGGTTCTTGTTGCATTGATTTACTTGTTTTAAAGGGGTTATAATACTTTTAGTTTTTTACAGCCTCTTTTTATACGAATAATCTTTTTATCACAGACTGTTAATCATCGAAAGATGCTCAACATAGAAATCTCTTACATTATTAGGCTTGGTCATACCGCCCTGAAGTGACATATGGTCGCCGTCATAGGTGGGCATAATGTTCCACATTCCCTTTTCTATATTATTAATGTCAAAAGCCTTTGCAGGAGCACCGAAGGGAGCCGTGGCAGAAAGAGTATTTACCAGACCGTCATTCTGCTGCCAGCTTTCGTCAATAACATAACCGCCCTTGGTTTCGCCTGTATATGCACCCATAGCCTTTGAGGAAGCCACAAAAAGAGATTCCATGTTTTTCTCAACAGGTGCCCAGGTGCCGTCCTCATTCTGCTCAGTAGCGTTACAGGGGAATGAGAAATAGTAAGTGTCTTCAACTGTAAGGATGCTTTTGTTCAGTTCGAGAGCATTGTCGATATACATATCGTAGGAAGCGAAATCCTTTTCACTTCTGTTGTCAGTATTCTTTCCGTTTGCCACACTGATAAGATTACTCATAGCATACTGAATTTCATTGGTAAGACCGCTGAGAGGCTTTTCCTCCTCAGGCATATCCTCTTTGTCCACCATATAAGCGGTAGTTCCGTTATGAGGTGCGGCTAAAGCCGTGATGCTGTAAATCCAGTCGCCCTTTCCGCCCTTAAAGAAATCGGAAAGCTCATTTTCGGGTGTAGATGCTATTTCAGCCTCGACACCCTTTTCCATTATACTTGCAAAAAGTCGTACCGTGGCACCGCCGAAGGAATGACCTAAAAGGTTAATCTTGTCCTCGCTGCTGAATGAATCAATAAGCGCTCTGCCTGTGTAATCGGTGCCGTATCTTTCGTGACCGCATTCCTCGCTGTGTGCCTTGCCGTAGTCAACCACATTACCCGTAAGCTGTGCATAAAGCTCGCAAGCTCTGTCCCAGGCGCTCGATGAAGGAGCAACGGAAGCGGCATAGCAGTCGAAGCCCTTATCGTTAAGATACTTCATAAGGTCGCCGCCGAACATACCCCAGTAGGGCATAACCTTATAAACAGCATCGTAGCTGCCCCAGCCGGAAAGACCGTGAACGAAAACATATTTGTAGTTTGTGTTCCAGTTACTGCTGTCAGCCTTCAGACATTCGCCTGAATAACCGAAAAGCATGGCCACGGACACTATAAGGCTGATGAATTTGTATACTATATTATTAATAAAGACCTGCATATTTCTGCCTCCTTTGTCTTATTGCATATATAATATCACATTATTCACGGTAAAGACAATAGCTTTTTTCTTTTTTAAAGATTTTAATTTTTACGCAGATGTGAAGGTTAAAGGTTTACGGAAAGCTTCGAAAAAGCGTGTATTTTTATGTCTATGTAAAATTGATATGGGTTAACCTAAACTTACCTGTAAATCCGAAGTCTTATCGGTTGTCTGCACACCTGCCACGGTGTGCCCTCTATGGCTCTTACCTCTTTGAGGTACTGAAAGATTAATTATGCGGAACTGTGGTTTTGAACGGGGTCAAGCAAAACAAAAACTATACTGCAGAACGGCAGTTTCCTGTCTGCGACCCTGCCACGGGTCGCCCACAAGGGAAAGTAATTGTTTCTGAACGGATTAATAAAACCGAACTCTTAATGTATAATTACACTCAATTTAACAGCACACTCTTTTCCCGTCAAAAAAAGCGTGGCGCTTTGCATACTTTGGCGCTCAACCGTGCCAAAGTATGAGCCCCAGCGGCTTGAGCGGAAAAAACATAAAAGTCTTTATCTGCGAATGAAACAAAATTTTTACTTTCAGAAATACAGCATTATGCACTTCGGTGACGATGCAGCTTGAGCGGAAAATAGCTTGAATGTCTTTGAACTGAAAACTATAAATCAAGGACGTATGGTTTGCTGTTTATTCGCGGACACAATGCATTGTGTCCCTACGAACCTCTCCGTCGGATTCGCCGCCACCTTTCCCTCCGGGAGACCGGCACCCTTTTGTCCGCTCCGTTGTCACGGACATTTCCCCTAACAGGGGAATCTCCTTTCAGGAGAAGCTATACACTCCCTACGTCTTTACGCCGTTTCACGGCTGAGAGAGCCGTATCTCAGATTAATGACACAATAAGCCGATTAAGTATTCAAAAGAAATATTTTTTGCATATTTCTTTGTCTATATTCAAAAAATATGAATAAAAATGTATTTTTCTTCATAAAAACCCTTGACTTTTGCATAAAAGAGTGTATAATCGTATGCATACTTTCAAAAACAGAGGAGATATAACTATGAAACAGATTAAAAAAATTGTACTTGCTTATTCAGGCGGTCTTGATACATCCATCATCATCCCTTGGCTTAAGGAAAACTACGAAGGCTGTGAGGTTATCGCAGTTTCAGGTAACGTAGGTCAGGGTACAGAGCTTGAAGGATTAGAAGAAAAGGCTATCAAAACAGGCGCATCAAAGCTCTATATCGAGGACCTCAACGATGAATTCGTAGAAGAATATATCTACCCCACCCTTAAGGCAGGCGCTATTTATGAGGGTATGTATCTTTTAGGTACTGCTTTTGCCCGTCCTCTCATCGCTAAGAGAATCGTAGAAATCGCTAAGGCTGAAGGCGCAGACGCTATCTGCCACGGCTGTACAGGTAAGGGTAATGACCAGGTTCGTTTCGAGCTTGCCATCAAAGCCTTCGCTCCTGAAATGGAAATCATCGCTCCCTGGAGAACCTGGGAATTCAAAAGCCGTGAGGACGAAATCGAATACGCCATCAAAAAGAATATCCCTCTCAAAATTACAAGAGAGACAAACTACTCAAAGGACAAGAACATCTGGCACCTTTCTCACGAAGGTCTTGACCTTGAAGATCCCGCAAACGAGCCCAAGTATGAGGAAATCCTCGAAATGGGCGTAACTCCCGAACAGGCTCCCGATGAACCCACCTACATCACCATCGGCTTCGAAAAGGGTATTCCCACCACTCTCGACGGAGAAAAGCTCAGCGGTGTTCAGATGGTTACCAAGCTCAACGAAATCGGCGGCGCAAACGGTATCGGTATCATCGATATGGTTGAAAACCGTCTCGTAGGTATGAAATCAAGAGGTGTTTACGAAACACCGGGCGGAACCATCCTTTACAAGGCTCACGAAATGCTCGAACAGCTCTGCCTCGACAGAGATACACAGCACTTAAAGCAGCAGCTTTCCACCAAGTTCTCCGAGCTTGTTTACTTCGGTCAGTGGTACACTCCCTGCCGTGAAGCTCTCTCCGCTTTCGTGGACAAGACACAGGAAACCGTTACAGGTGAAGTCAAGCTCAAGCTCTACAAGGGCAACATCATCGGCGCAGGTATGAAGTCACCCTACTCACTTTACAGTGAAGATATGGCTACCTTCGATGAAGATGACTGCTACGACCAGATGGATTCACAGGGCTTCATCAACCTCTTCGGTCTTCCCCTTAAGGTTAAGGCTATGCTTTCCAAGGATTGGGATATCTGATAATTTATTGTATGTTACGGGGCTGTCAGAAGATAGCCCCTAATGTATTTTGATTAATGTAGGGACACGGATTGCCGTGTCCGCAAAACACTACAAAATATATCTTACTTGTTGAAACCTATTCCTCTTTATGATATAATTTGAAAGCACACTGCTTCGGAGGTGAGTTTATGAACTTTAAAAGTATTGATAAAACCTTCTACGAGGAGCTTTCACCCTTGATATGTAAGATTGCTTCTTCCCATATTCAAATGCGTCCCGACCTTTTTCCAGAACAACAGATAATGACAAAAAAGCAATTTAAAAAACGCTTGAAAATTAAAGGTTTTATAGGGATTGCAGCATACGAAAATAGCACCTTGTGCGGTTACTGCCTGTGCCGTTTTAAAACCTTCAGTTCAAAACTGAATCCCGATAACAAGTCTATATGGATAGATGAATTTTATATTTGCGAGGATTTCAGGAGAAAAGGCTACGGCAAACTGCTTTTTGAGGAAATAAAAAGAATAGCCGCCAATAAATCCTGTTCTTTGATAGAATTTGACGTTTGGAGTTTAAATGAGTCCGCCATTAAATTCTATGATTCTCTCGGCTGCACAAATCAGCGTATAACAAAAGAATATGTGTTAAAATAACGCCGACTGCGGACACGGCAAGCCGTAAATACGAAATAAAAGAGGTAAGATATGTCATTACCCGTAAGAAAACACCCACGGTTAAAGGAATATGATTACAGTTCAAACGGTGTATATTTTGTGACCGTGTGTACGAAAAAACGCATTCATTATCTCTCCCGAATCGTAGGGCGGGATGACCCCATCCCGCCGAAGACAGAACTTACCGAAATCGGCAAAATCGCAGATAAATATATAAATTCTATCGAACATGCGTATAAAAACATATACATAAAAAATTATGTAATTATGCCCGACCATATTCATCTGTTAATTTTTATTGACGAACTTGATGAAAACGGTGGCGGGATAGAGTCATCCCGCCCTACATTGGATAGAATCATCAAAGCTTTAAAAAGGATGATTACGAATGAAATCGGCTTCTCTATATGGCAGGAGTCATTTTATGAAGAAATAATCAGAAACGAAAAGGCTTTTCAGAATATGTGGAATTATATTGAAGGCAATCCTTCCCAATGGGTTGCTGAGGGAAAACATAAATAATATTAAACAAAACACGTAAGAGCACGGCTTGCCGTGTCCGTCAAATAAACAAACAAGGAGGAACACCTATGCCACTCTGGACAGGACGCTTCAAAAAATCACTCGACAGTAAAACCAACGATTTCAATTCATCTATTTCCTTCGACAGCCGTATGTACGAACAGGACATAAAAGGCTCCGTCGCCCACGCCACAATGCTCGGCAAACAGGGCATAATAGCTAAGGAGGAAAGCGAAAAAATCGTAAAAAACCTCAAAGAAATCCTCACTGATATAGACGAAGGCAGACTCGAATTCGATATGACAGCAGAAGACATCCACACCTTCGTGGAGGGTGAGCTTACCAAAAGAATCGGTGACAGCGGCAAAAGACTTCACACAGCCAGAAGCCGTAACGACCAGGTAGCTTTGGATTTCAAGCTCTACCTTATCGACCAATATGAAAGAATCAGCGGTGCGGTCGCAGAGCTTATCGAAGCCATTCTCGATAAAGCAGAGGAAAATTACGATGCAGTTATGCCCGGTTACACTCATCTTCAGCGTGCACAGCCCATCACCTTCGGTCATCATCTGATGGCTTATGCGAGTATGTTCTGCCGTGACCTTGACCGCCTCTCAGACTGGCTCGAAAGAACCAAGGTTTCACCTCTCGGCTCAGGTGCTTTAGCGGGTACCACATATCCCTTAGACAGAGAGTATGCCGCTTCTCTTCTCGGTCTCGACGGAAAAGTTACAGATAACTCTCTCGACGGTGTTTCCGACAGAGACTATGCTCTCGAGCTTTTAAGCATCCTTTCCATTATAATGGTGCACCTTTCCCGCTTCTCCGAGGAGGTAATTATGTGGTGCTCCTGGGAATTCAAGTTCATCGAGCTTGACGATGCCTTCTCCACGGGAAGCAGTATTATGCCCCAGAAGAAAAACCCTGACATCGCAGAGCTTGTCCGCGGTAAATCAGGCAGAGTTTTCGGTGACCTTCAGACACTTTTAACTGTTATGAAAGGCCTTCCTTTAGCCTATAATAAAGATATGCAGGAGGACAAGGAGGCAGTTTTCGATGCTCTCGATACCACCCTTATGTGCATCGAAACCTTTACTCCTATGCTTGCCACGGCTACTGTTTTACCCGCCAATATGAGAAAAGCCGCCGCCAAGGGCTTCATCAACGCCACCGATGCCGCCGACTATCTTGTCTACAAGGGACTACCCTTCAGAGATGCCTACAAGGCAACAGGTCAGCTTGTAGCTCTTTGCATCGATAAGGACCTGACTCTCGAAACCTTACCCATCGGAGAATACAAGGCTGTATGCGACCTTTTCGATGAAGATGTTTACAGAGCAATTGACCTTGATGAATGTGTTAAAAAGAGAACGGTCAAGGGCGGACCCTCTCCCGAATGCGTAATGAACGAAATAAAAAATATGCGCCGTAAGCTCGGCATCTGATGATAAAAATAAGCGACACTTTGAAAGAAAACCGAAATTCTGCAAAGTGTCGCTTTATGACTTTTTTACGATAAAATCCCCACCATTTTTTCTTTTCTTTTCAAAAAAAGACATTCCGCTTACCTTTTTCGACAGACTTTTCACTGCGGAAGATGTAGAATAAGGGTGAAAGAAAACACTTCTTTACATATTTTAAGAAAAGAGGAAGATTATGAGAGAAAAATTAATCATTATGTCAAACGCTTTTTTACTCACTGTGCTCGGTGTCAGAATTGAGCTGTACAACCGTCTGCTGACCCTTCTTTTCCGAAAAAAGAAATTGCTCTTTTTCTGCAGATATATCGACAGACATCTTCTTTTCCTCAGAAAAGAATTTCTTATGCTGGAAAAACGGCATCTTTACATTATGTGCCTTGACATATAAGTTTACGTGAACTATAATTTCATTAGTAAATCAAAGGAGAGATCGTATGAAAACAAAAGAAGTCTCTGCTGAAAAGCTTTTAAAGCAGCAGAAAAAACGTGAAAAAGAAATCGCAAAATGGGAAAAAGAAAAATCCCGCCCAAAAAAAAGCTACTACTTCGCATATCTGGTGCTGATTATATGCATAATATATGCTACTGACGAAATCGCATCTCAGATAAGCACACTGATGAAAACAGAAATCGCCAACGACCTTTTCTCGAAATTCGGCGAAAGTTCCGTAGGTCTTCTGGATATTCTTTCGATTTTAGTCGTACCCTTCCAGGCGCTGGGTCTTCTTTACCGTCCTTTAGCCGATAAATGGGGCAGAAAGAGATTCCTCATCATCAATACCTTCGGTATGAGCTTTGCGATGTTCGTGGTATTTCTTTCAGGCAACCTGATTATGTATTTCATCGGTGCCTGTATGATTCAGTTCTTCATCCCCCACGATATGCACGTGGTCTACATTATGGAATCCTCACCCGCCAAAAACAGAGCGAGAATATATTCGGTGATAAAATTTTTCGCAAATATGTCAGTTATGCTCGTTCCTCTGCTCAGACGTATGCTTATGGCTGAGTCCTCACAGTGGAGAAATGTATATCTTGTCCCCGCTATCGTAGGTATCGTGACCAGCCTTATCGCACTTCTCTTTGCAAGAGAGCCTGACACCTTCATCGATTCCCGTCTTCGCTATCTCAGAATGACTGACGAGGAAAGACAGGCACAGAAGGCACAGAAAAAAGCTGAGGATGCCCAGGGAGGTCTTATCCCCGCACTTAAATTCGCTATGAAGCACCGTCAGCTCAAATGGCTTTACATCACCTCAGCCATCGCTAACTTAGGCTTTATCGGTACCATCAACTATCAGGTAATTATGTCTTACGGCTACGCTGAAAACTTCTTCGGCAAGGGTCTCTTTGACTCTCTTGAAGCTGCACTCGAAGCTGTGAGCATCGGCGATGTTACAACTGCTCTGTTTATGTTCCCTGTGGGCTGTGCCGTATCTCAGGTAATTATGGGCTTCATCTGTGACTCGAAGGGAAGAAAAGCCGCCGCTGTCACCACTGCCTTCAACGGCCTTCTCTTCTTCGTTCTCTTCTCCGTAGGCGCCTCCATAGCCTTCAATCCCTATGCGGTAGGCTTCTGCTGCGGTGCATTCATCGGAAGCTACTACTCCACCAACGATGTAATCATTATGATGATAGGCGAATCCTCACCCACAAATCTCCGCTCGTCAACAATGTCCGCTCAGTTCATCGTAACTGCAGTAGGCGTAGCTGTCTCATACATAATCAGCCTGCCCCTTATCACCGTTCTCGGAAACAGTGTAACAGGCATCGTTTCCTTCGCTCTTCTCGTGCCCGGATTTATTGCAGCTCTTATCTGCCTTATCCGTAAGACCAACGAAACCAAGGGCATTGATATGGATACGGTAACAGGCTGTGAATGGGACTGATAAAATGCAGAGTGCAAAGTGCAAAATGCAAAATGGCGGGCAAGACTTCGGAAAATAATGAGTGATATTCCGCCTTTTGAACGCTAAACGATAAACGCAAAAACGCTAAGCGGTATTACCCCTCCGTCACACGAAGTGGCTGAGAGGTCCGTAGGCACAGGATGTATCGTGTCCGCAAACAACAGCAAGCCTTCAACAATCCACCTCCCCTGAAAAAACGGGGAGGCTTATTTTCCCCACTGAAAGGAGACAAATATGAGTAAAATTTTAGTAGCAGGTGCAGGTCACGGTGGCCTCGTAGCCGCCATACATCTGGCAAAGAACGGCTATGACATCACCGTAATCGAAAAGGAAGGTCCCGACACCATCGGTCACGACTGGCACGATTGGCTGAACTTCGATGCCTTTGACCGCTCGGGTATTGACCGTCCCGATGAAAGCACCTTTTTCCCCGGTATGCCTCAGGGCTTCCGCAACCCCAAGGCCACGGTAATGCTACGTGTTCCCGTAGGTGAAGGCTCTATCTGTATGGACAGAAAGGTTCTTATTTCCTATCTTATCTCTTTAGCCGAAAAGGCGGGTGTAAGGTTTATCTTTAACACGGAAATACTCTCTCCCGTAACCGAGGGAGCAAGAGTTAAGGGTCTCAATCTCCGTGACAGCGAAAGAATCTATGCCCTCTACGGTGACCTTATTATCGATGCGGCGGGTATGTACTCTCCCGTACGTTCACAGCTTCCTGAAGTCTGCGGAATAGAAAAGGAGCTCGAGGGCACAGGCGTTTTCCACGTTTACAGAGCCTATTTCAGAAATCTTACAGGCGAAAAGACAGACCCGCCCTATCTCATTAATCTTTTCAACCGCAACATCCCCGGTATCGGCTGGACGGTAACCGATGAAAACTATGTCGATATTCTCATCGGTAAATTCGGCTCAGCGGGTCCCCTTACAGCAGACGAGGTTAATTCCTCTCTTGACACATTCAGAAAAGAGTTCCCCTTCATCGGTCAGGAAATTCTCCGCGGAGGCACCTTCATCGACCTTCCCATTAAGCGTATGCTTCCTATGCTCGTCTGTGACGGCTATGCGGCTATCGGTGACAGTGCGGGTATGACTGTACCTCTTAACGGAAGCGGTATCGTTCTGAGTATGAATGCGGGCAAGATTTTAGCCGAAACCGTTATGAAGGCCGTAGGCACCTACGATAAAAAGGCTCTCTGGCCCTATCAGTACGAATATTTCCACCACTATGCCAAGGACCTCATCATTATCGACAAGCTGAAGGATTTTTTCAATTATGTAAAGGGCGAGCAGGTGGACTACCTCCTGGAAAAGGAAATCCTCACTCCCGAGCTTATCGCCGTAGCAGGCGGTTCTCCCCTCACCCTTTCGCCGAAGCAGATAAAGCACATCATCGCCGTCTGTCCCCCCCTTCTCAAGCTCATTCCTCCGCTTTTAAAGAATTTCCGCACCCTCCCCTTTATGGATTCAGTCTGCAGAAAGATGCCCGAAATTTACAGTGAAGATGCTGTAAGCGCCTGGGCAGAGAAATATAAAGCCCTGTAAGTACAGAAAATTTGCCGCCGGAAGAAAAAAAGTCGGCGGCAAATGTAATTATTTTCGAAAAGGTCTTGATTTTTTCGTTTTAATAATGTATAATAACCGAGTTGTTATGGAGAGTTGTCCGAGCTGGTCGAAGGAGCACGATTGGAAATCGTGTAAGTCGCTAAAACGGCTTCGAGGGTTCGAATCCCTTGCTCTCCGCCATTCTATAAGGGTTTTCAAGCGATTGAGAACCCTTGTTTTTT
>JAZNMU010000050.1:0-6417 GCA_045579865.1 Acutalibacteraceae bacterium | reverse complement strand
GAATAAATAAGGAGACAGCAAAAATGGTGTCAAATAAAGATAAATACATTTCCCCCTTCTCAACCCGTTATGCAAGTGCTGAAATGCAGGAAATCTTTTCCGAGAACTTCAAGTTCCGCACCTGGAAAAGACTGTGGATTGCCCTGGCAAAGGCTGAAAAGGAATTAGGCCTCGACGTAACTCAGGAGCAGATAGACGAACTCATCGCCTTCAAGGACGAAATCGACTATGAGACAGCAGAAAAGAGAGAAAAGGAATGCCGTCACGATGTTATGAGTCACGTTTACGCTTACGGTAAGCAGTGCCCCAAGGCTGAAAGCATCATCCACTTAGGTGCTACCAGCTGTTATGTATGCGATAACACAGATGTTATCATAATGCGTGAGGCATCAAACATCGTAATGAAAAAATGCGCTCAGGTTATCAAAAATCTCAGCGAGTTCGCAGAAAAATATAAGTCCCTCCCCTGTCTTGCCTACACACATCTTCAGCCCGCACAGCTGACCACAGTAGGTAAAAGAGCTACACTCTGGATGTACGAGCTTATCCAGGATATGCACAATCTTCAGTATCAGCTCGACAATCTCAAGCTTTTAGGCTCAAAGGGTACCACAGGTACACAGGCTTCCTTCGTTGAGCTTTTCGACGGCGACGAAGAAAAGATTAAAAAGCTTGAAGAGCTTATCGCTAAGGATATGGGCTTCGACTCCTGCGTAACCGTTTCAGGTCAGACCTACTCCAGAAAGACTGACTCCTATTTCCTCGCTGTTCTTTCAGGCATTGCACAGAGTGCCTACAAGTTCTCAAACGATATGAGACTTTTACAGTCCTTCGAGGAGTGCGAAGAGCCCTTCGAAAAAACACAGATCGGCTCCTCTGCTATGCCCTATAAGCGTAACCCCATGAGAAGTGAGAGAATTTCCTCTCTGGCAAGATATGTTATCGCTGACTACATCAACCCCGCTATGACAGCAGGTACACAGTGGTTCGAAAGAACCCTCGACGACAGCGCCAATAAGAGAATCAGTGTGGCTGAGGCCTTCCTTGCCATCGACTCTATTCTCAATATTTACATCAACGTTTCCTCAGGCATAGTGGTTTACGACAAGGTTATCACCAGAAGAGTTATGGAAAAGCTTCCCTTTATGGCTACGGAAAACATTATGATGGAAAGCGTAAAGCTGGGCGGTAACCGTCAGGAGCTTCACGAAATCATCCGTGTTCACTCCCACGCCGCTGCAGCCAAGGTTAAGCTCGAAGGCGGTGCAAACGACCTTATCGACCGTATCGCCGAAGACGACAGAATTCCTCTCACCAAAGAAGATATTATCAAGCATCTTGACCCCACAAAGTATACGGGCAGAGCCCCCTCTCAGGTAGATGAATTCATCGCCATCGAGGTAAAGCCTGTTCTTGACAGCTATTATAAAGACGAAATCAAATCCGAATTAAAGGTATAAAGGAGACAGAAATATGAAAGAGTTTGAACTCAAATACGGCTGTAACCCCAATCAGAAGCCCGCAAAAATTTATATGCACGACGGAAGCGACCTTCCCATTGAAATTTTATCAGGCAGACCCGGCTACATCAATTTCCTTGATGCCTTCAATTCCTGGCAGCTTGTTAAAGAGCTCAAGGAAGCAACAGGCCTCCCCTGTGCCGCATCCTTCAAGCACGTAAGCCCCACATCTGCCGCCTGCGGTACTATCCTCCCCGAAAAGCTTAAGAGAGCCTGCTTCGTTGACGATGTGGAAGGCCTCGATGAAAGTCCTCTCGCCTGTGCTTATGCCCGTGCAAGAGGTACAGACAGAATGTGCTCCTTCGGTGACTGGGTAGCTCTTTCCGATGTATGCGATGCTACCACAGCAAAGCTCATAAAAAGAGAAATCTCCGACGGTGTTATCGCTCCCGGCTACACTGATGAGGCTCTCGCTATTCTCAAATTAAAGAGAAACGGCAACTACAACGTAGTTAAAATCGATGCAGACTTCGTTCCCGCTGAAATCGAAACCAAGCAGGTTTACGGCATCACCTTCCAGCAGGGCAGAAATAATTTCGAAATCAATGAGGCTCTTCTCGAAGACATCGTTACAAAGAATAAGGATCTTCCCGAAAGTGCCAAGAGAGACCTTATCGTGGCTCTCATCACTCTCAAATACACTCAGTCAAACTCCGTATGCTATGCAGTAGACGGTCAGGCCATCGGTGTAGGTGCAGGTCAGCAGTCAAGAATTCACTGTACACGCCTTGCAGGTACAAAGGCAGACACCTGGCTTCTCCGTCAGGCTGACAAGGTTCTCAACCTCCCCTTCCTTCCCACCCTCGGCAGAGCAGACAGAGACAATGTTATCGACGGCTACATCAATAAAAACGAAGAGGATGTATGTGCAGACGGTAACTGGCAGAAATACTTCACCACTCAGCCCGAGCCCTTCACACAGGAAGAAATGGCAGCACATCTTAAGTCATACTCAGGTATTGCACTCGGTTCAGATGCATTCTTCCCCTTCTCCGATAATATTGAAAGAGCATATCGCAGCGGCGTAAGCTACATCGCAGAGCCCGGCGGCTCCATCAGAGACGATGCAGTTATCGAATGTGCTGACAAGTACAATATGGTAATGGCATTCACCAAGATGCGACTTTTCCATCATTAATATATAACACACAGGAGACTAACATAATGCTTAAACACTTTGACCAGCTTAATGAATTTGACAGTGAGGTTTTCTCCGCCTGTGAAAAGGAAATGGACAGACAGCAGACCTTCATTGAACTGATCGCTTCGGAAAACATTGTTTCCAAGGCTGTGCTTTTAGCCGCAGGCAGTGTTCTTACCAATAAATATGCAGAGGGTTACCCCGGTAAGCGTTACTACGGCGGCTGCCACTGCGTAGACGAAGTAGAAAACATTGCCCGTGAAAGAGCAAAGAAGCTCTTCGGTGCAGAGCACGCCAACGTTCAGCCCCATTCAGGTGCCAATGCCAATCTTGCCGCTTTCTTCGCACTTTTAGAGGTGGGCGACACAGTTATGGGTATGAACCTTTCTCAGGGCGGACATCTTTCCCACGGTTCACCCGTAAATATTTCCGGTAAATACTGGAACATAGTTCAGTACGGTGTAGATGATGTTACGGAAACCATCGACTATGATAAAATGCTCGCTCTGGCCAAAGAGTGTCAGCCCAAGCTCATCGTAGTAGGTGCAAGTGCATATTCCAGAATTATCGACTTCAAGCGCTGCAGAGAAATCGCAGACGAGGTAGGCGCATACCTTATGGTTGATATGGCGCACATCGCAGGTCTCGTAGCCGCAGGTGTTCACCCCTCACCCGTGCCCCATGCTCACGTGGTAACCTCCACCACTCATAAGACCCTCAGAGGTCCCCGCGGCGGACTTATCCTCTGCACAGCCGACCTTGCACAGAAAATCGATAAGGCTGTATTCCCCGGTACACAGGGCGGTCCTCTTATGCACGTCATCGCAGCCAAGGCTGTTGCCTTCGGCGAAGCACTTACCGACGAATTCAAGGCTTATCAGACTCAGATAATAAAGAACTGTGCTGTACTCTGCGATGCTCTCAAAAAAGAAGGCATCAATATCGTTTCAGGCGGTACAGATAACCACCTCATCCTTCTCGACCTTCGTAATTTCGACCTTTCAGGTAAGGAACTCGAAAAGAGACTTGACGAGGTTCACATCACCACAAATAAAAACACCATCCCCAATGACCCAAAAAGTCCCTTTGTTACAAGCGGTCTGCGCATCGGTACTGCCGCTGTTACCTCCAGAGGCTTCAAGGAAGATGAAATGCTCCTTATCGCTAAATGGATAAAGGCAGTCATCACCGACTTCGAAGGAAACAAGGAGCAGGTTACAAAGGAAGTTATGGCTCTTTGTGAAAAGTTTCCCATCTATAAATAAGGAGGGCATAAAATGAAAGTAATGGTTGTAGGTGGCGGCGGAAGAGAACACGCCATCATCAAAAAACTCAAAGAAAGCAAAAAAATCACAGAAATCTTTGCTCTGCCCGGTAACGGCGGTATCGCGGCAGACGCTACCTGCGTCAATATCGGTGCAAAGGATATAGAAAAAATAACGGAATTCGCTAAAACAGAAAATATTGACTATGCAGTGGTTGCTCCCGACGATCCCCTCGTTTTAGGCTGTGTGGATGCCCTTAATGAAATGGGTATCCCCTGCTTCGGTCCTGAAAAGAAGGCTGCCATCATCGAAGGCAGTAAGGTATTCTCAAAGAATCTTATGAAAAAATACGGTATTCCTACAGCGGAATACGAGGTATTCACAGACCTTGAGGCTGCTCTTGCTTATCTCGATACTGCCCCCATCCCCACAGTAATCAAGGCTGACGGTCTTGCACTCGGCAAAGGCGTTATTATCGCTATGACCAGAGAGGAAGCCAAAGAAGCAGTACGCTCAATGATGGAGGATAAAATCTTCGGTGAAAGCGGAAGCCAGGTAGTAGTGGAGGAATTCCTCACAGGTCCTGAGGTTTCCGTACTCTCCTTCACCGACGGAAAAACAGTGGTTCCCATGATTTCCTCTATGGACCATAAGCGAGCCCTCGATAATGACGAAGGTCTCAACACAGGCGGTATGGGTACAGTTGCTCCCAACCCCTACTACACCGAGGAAGTGGCAAAGGAATGTATGGAAAAGATTTTCCTTCCCACAGTAAACGCTATGAATAGCGAAGACAGAACCTTCAAGGGTTGTCTTTACTTCGGTCTTATGCTCACCCCGAAGGGTCCCAAGGTAATCGAATATAACTGCCGTTTCGGCGATCCCGAAACTCAGGTTGTTCTCCCCCTTCTGGACAGCGACCTTTTCGAAATTATGCAGAGCGTAACAAACGGCACTTTAGCTGAAACAGAGGTTAAATTTAAAAATGAACACGCCTGCTGTGTTATTATGGCTTCAAAGGGTTATCCCCAGAAATATGACAGCGGATTTGAAATCACCATCCCTGACGAAATCAAGGATAAGGTCTATGTAGCAGGCGCAAAGAAGGACGGCGAAAAGCTCCTTTCTGCAGGCGGTCGAGTTTTAGGCGCTACGGAAACTGCTGACACACTTGAAAAGGCTATCGACGGAGCTTATGCTCTCGTAGAAAAGATTCAATTCGAAAACGCATATTTCAGACACGATATAGGCAAAAAAGCCAAGGAGGCAAAATAAATGGTATACCGTATATATGTTGAAAAGAAAAAGGGACTTGAAAACGAAGCGAAGGGACTTCTTAATGAAGCAAGACACCTGCTCGGCATTGAAAAAATAGAAAATATCCGTCTTTTCAATCGTAATGATGCAGAAAATATTACAGAAGAATTATTCGGCTATGCTGTGAAAACTGTTTTCTCAGAGCCCCAGCTGGATGATGTATATGACAGCGTGGATATTCCCGATGCTTATGTTTTCGCAGTTGAAGCTCTTCCCGGTCAGTTCGACCAGAGAGCAGACTCTGCCGCTCAGTGTATTCAGATTATCTCTCAGGGCGAGCGTCCTCTCATCCGTACTGCAAAGGTTTATGCCCTTTACGGTGCACTGACAGAGGCTGACATTGAAGCCTTCAAGCATCACGTAATCAATGCTGTTGAAAGCCGTGAAGCTTCTCTTGACAAGCCCGAAACCCTCGCAGCAGAATATGCCGCTCCCGAAACAGTTGCCACTGTGGAAGGCTTCATCGGTATGGACGAGGCCGCACTTGCCGCTCTTCTTGACGAAAAGGGTCTTGCTATGGATCTTGACGACCTTAAGTTCCTGCAGGCTTATTTCAGAGATACAGAGCACAGAGATCCCACTATCACAGAAATCCGCGTAGTTGACACCTACTGGTCTGACCACTGCCGTCATACCACATTCTCTACTCACATCGATAATGTACGCATCAGCGACCCTGCAGTACAGGAGGCTTATGACCGTTATCTTGCCACAAGAGTAGAGGTTTACGGCGAAGAAAAGGCTGCCGCCCGTCCTCAGACACTTATGGATATTGCTACTATCGGAACAAAGACTCTTAAAAAGCGCGGTCTTCTTCCCGAGCTTGACGAAAGCGAAGAAATCAACGCCTGCTCAATCCACGTAACTGCTACAGTTAACGGCGAGGATCAGGACTGGCTTCTTATGTTCAAAAACGAAACTCACAACCATCCTACCGAAATCGAGCCCTTCGGCGGTGCCGCAACCTGTATCGGCGGATGTATCCGTGACCCCCTTTCAGGACGTGCTTACGTTCATCAGGCTATGCGTGTAACGGGTGCCGGCGACCCCGGAAAGACTATTGCAGAAACCTTACCCGGTAAGCTTCCTCAGAGAAAAATCTGTCAGACCGCTGCCGCAGGTTACTCGTCCTACGGTAACCAGATAGGTCTTGCTACCGGTCACGTTGCCGAAA
>JAZNMU010000049.1:0-3299 GCA_045579865.1 Acutalibacteraceae bacterium | reverse complement strand
ACCTGAATGTTTTTGAACTGTAAACTACAAACTGAATTCTGGCGGATAATATCCGCCCCTACCGATTTAAGGCAAGGTTTTATGTGTATTTAACAGACGACCGATGGTCGCCCCTACGGTGTGTACTGTGAGGTTTGCGGTAATTTGCGTACCTCTCCGTCGGATACACCGCCTTTCAGGGTGAGGCTATACAACCTTTCACAGCTGAAAGAGACTTTACTGTTCCACGAAAGACTGTATTCTTTGAAACGAAAAAGGTGTCCACCGCAGAGGCAGACACCCGATATGTTAAACCGTAAAGAACTTATATGACAGTTTATTTTTTATACTGTCACATCTGCCGTACCCACAGGTACAACCTTACATAAATCCTCAAAGGACAGCTCTACCTGATAGCCTATCCTTCCCGCACTGAAAATCACCGTAGGGAAATCCTTCACCGTAAGGTGTGCCGTGGTAGTAAACTGCTTTTTCATCCCGATGGGTGAGCATCCGCCGTGAATATATCCGGTGAGAGGTAAAAGCTCCTTTGATTTTATCATAGCGATGCTTTTTTCTCCTACGGCTTTAGCACCCTTTTTCAGGTCGAGTTCCTCAGCCACGGGTATCATAAAAACGTAGTAGCTTTTCGATGCGCCCTGTGTAACAAGAGTTTTGAAAACCTGAGCAGGATTCTGTCCTAAAGCCTCGGCTACCTCAGTACCGCTTATGGCACCTGAGGAAGCGTAGGAGTGGCTTGTGTAGACTATCTTTTTCTGCTCAAGGATGCGCATTACATTGGTTTTTTCTTCTTTTTTAGCCATTACTGAACCTTTTCGAAAATTATAATCTTTGACTCCAGTGAGCCGCCCATTTCATAGTCAAGACCTACATTCATAAGATATGCACCGCTGAGGATTTTTTCCTTGCCCTCATATTCGAACCTATAGAGTGCATCCTCTTCGAGTCCTGCCAGATTGATGTGATAGAACTTATCGTTAAAGAATGTGGTTACATCTGTGCAAAGGAAGAGCACACACTGATTACCGTAAACATATTCATTAGCGTAAATGCTGTCCTGTGCGAAGTTAAGAAGCCTGTGAAGAGCACCGAACTGAACGGTTTCACGGATTTCCTTATAAAGAGCGATATATTTTTTGTGTATTTCCAGTTCTCTTTCATCGTATTTGAGGAGGTTGCCGCCGATGGAGAGTGAGCCCTGCATAGTCACATTGAAGCGGAAATCCCAGTCGTTTGGACGGGAGCCCCTGTTGGTGTCTGTTACCCAGGCACGCATTGATTTCGTGGGATAGATAAGAGAGAAGCCCTCCTGAATTTCCAGACGGTCAATGGGGTCTGTGTCGTCAGATGTCCATACCATATCGAAGTGCGAAAGTGCGCCCAAATCCGCTCTGCCGCCACCGGAAGCACAGCATTCTATCTGAAGTCCGGGATGCTTTGCCTTGAGTCTGTCAGCAATTTCGTAAACTGCCTTGGTATGTCTGTACCAAAGCTCCTGAGGGTTTTCGAGATTTTCTGCACCTGTTTCCGAATAACAGCGGTTCATATCCCATTTGATGTAGCTGATGTCATAAGCATTGAGCATATCATCCATACAGGAGAATACATGCTCCTGTACATCTTCTCTGGTAAGATTAAGCACCAACTGGTCACGAAGGCGGGTAGAGGTGCGCGTGTCGTAGTGATATGCCCATTCAGGGTGGGCACGGTAAAGGTCAGAATCGGGATTTACCATTTCAGGCTCGAACCAGAGACCGAATTTCATACCGAGACTCTTTACCTTGTCAATAAGAGGCTTAAGTCCCTTAGGGAACTTTTCTTTATTTACATACCAGTCGCCGAGACCTGCGTGGTCATCCTTTCTCTGACCGAACCAGCCGTCATCCATAACGAAAAGCTCCACACCTAAATCTGCCGCAATTTCAGCCAATTTCTGCTGACCCTCACAGTTAACATCGAACCAGGTAGCCTCCCAACTGTTATAGAGAACGGGAAGAGGCTCTTTGGCGAAGGATTTCGGAAGGATATATTCTACAGCATATTCGTTCATAAGGTTGCTCATTTTACCGAAGCCCTGAACATAACCGCAGTAAACGGAGGGAGCAGTGAACTCCTCACCTGCGTGAAGATTATAGGAGAAGTCGAAATCATTGATACCGATAACGGCTCTGGTTACGCCTACACAGTCACGGGAAACCTCTACCTTGAAATTACCTGACCAGGCCAGAGCTCCGAAGAACACATCGCCCTGCTTTTCGTCGGCATTCTGTGAAAGCACAAAGAAGGGGCTTACAGTGTGGTCGCTTCCGCCCTTACGGCTTTCGTAGGTAAGAACACCGTTTTTGACCACGGTTTCTTCCTTTCTGAACTCAGCAAGCCATGTGCCGTTGAAGTTGGTGGAGGTGTAGGGGCGCTTTGAGGGGAAGTTGAATTCGCCTGAGGCTATCTTGCCTAAGGTAACCAGAGAATCGGAACAGTTTCTGATTACACTCCAACGCTCGATAATATCCGTATTTTCACGGAGCTTATAGAAAAGGGATACCTCTAAATTATAAGGCTTATCCTCGAGGATGATTTCAAGCACGAATGCGCCGTCATCCTCAGTGATATTGAAATCCTTATAGGTCAGAACTGCTTCTCTGCATCTGTCTGCATATGTACAGGTAAAGGCTACGGGTCTGAAAGCCACAGCACCGTAAGTGACATATTCAGTCTTTGAGAAATCTCTTGCCGGATTGTTGGAGTTTCTTTCCCAGGGTTTATAGTTACAGAAATAATCATCTACAGCGCACTTTTTGCCCCAATGAAGGTGATTGAGCACCCCTTCACAGTCCACGCCCATAACATAATGGGTATTTTCCGTTTCGAGAATAAATATGCCGTCACGTTCTAAAATAATCATAATGTTTTTCCTCTTTTCTCCTTAATTGTTTTACGGTATGAGTATAACATCTTTCAGTAAAGAATACAAGGTGAAGAGAAAATCATTTTTGATTTTTTGAAGCCTGCACCCTTGTGTGTACCGTTTCAAAATCAATCATCTCCGTGCTGATGGATTTTTCGTTTCAAGGAACCTGAATGTTTCTGAACTGAAAACTATAAATCGGGATGTCGAGGGCGCCATCCCCTTACGATGTACCGTGAGGTTGGATATAGCCTAAGCGGACACAATTCATTGTGTCCCTACACAGCCCGCCTTGTCATTTTGAGCGGAGTGAAAAATCTTTAAAGCGAACATAAAAGGCGACCAATGGTCGCCCCTACGGTGTATGCCGTTAAGTCGGATCGTAGCCATGTCG
>JAZNMU010000048.1:0-6872 GCA_045579865.1 Acutalibacteraceae bacterium | reverse complement strand
GTCCTGTTTGAGGCGCCAAAAAGAAACGATCACCAATCGGTGGTCGTTTTCTTTTTGCTTTTCAGATAGAAATTAAACTGTGTCAGCGTACTTCAACAGACGTAACTGCGGCTGTTAACTGGTTCGTCGTGCCCCGCGTCCGGTGGACGATCAAGGGGTGCGGCGAACAGCGCAGCGGTCAAAGTTTTGGTGCCGCTCCAAGGCACAACAAAACTTTGGGAACCGCAAGTCGATGGTGTCACAGGTTCGAGTCTTAACTTGACTTTTAATTTTATCTTTGTTATATTAACTTCAGAGGTGGCTATAATATGAAGATTTTTAATTCGCACAGTAAAAATTTATTGTTCTGTGACTGTAGTATGTGTAAGATTATAGAGCAAATTAAAAGCGGCGAAAACCCATGGTTTGTTAAAGAACTTGAAACAGGCTATGTTATTTTCGGTTGGAATCAGCATTTTTATGGTTATGTTATATTTATCTGTAAAGAACATGTGACAGAGTTGTGGGAACTTGAGGAGACTTTCAGAAAACAGTATCTTAATGAAATGACTCTTGTTGCAAAGGCTGTAAAAGACGCATTCAGTGCAGAAAAGATGAATTATGAGTGTCTTGGTAATGGTGATGTCCATTTGCATTTTCATTTGTTTCCTCGCGTTAGTGGGGATTTGGGAAAATACGGTGATAAAGGCAAAGGTCCTGTATGGTGGTTGCCGAAAAGAATTATGTGGAATAAAAATAATATTCCCGATATGGATGAACTTAAGGAAATGAAAGAAAAGCTTTTGAAGGTCTTATAAAGTATTTACAACCGACATAATGTCATTAAAGAGGTGAACCTTATGACTTATTCCGAACTTCTCAATTATTGCCTGTCTAAAAAAGGAGCATATCTTGATCATCCTTTCGGTCCTGACAGCGATATTATTAAAGTTGAGGGTAAAATTTTTGCTCAGCTTTTTATTCTTAAAGGTAAAGAGAGTGCAACTCTGAATTGTGAACAAATGACAGGTGACTTTTACAGATGCTTGTTTCCAGGTGTTATCGCGAGAGGATATCACTGTCCTCCCGTTCAGCAGCCATATTTTAATACTTTTCCCATTGATGAAGTTCCCGATGAACTGATTTATGAAATGACAGACCACAGTTATGCGACGGTAGTAGGCAAGCTACCTAAATATAAGCAAAAAGAATTAATGGAGTTATAATATGGAATTCATTTTCGAATTACTCACTGAAATAATAATGGAACCGATAATAGAAGGCTATCTTTTAGCTATGACTCATTTTTCCAACGGCTCAAAAAAGATAGACCAAGACAAGGTAAAGACGATAGTTGTATTTGAAAGCGTTGTCTTGTTTTTAATGTTTATAGTCGGCGGTATAATGATGGATAAAAGCAGTGGAGAAAGTCTGACGGGTAAAATTCTGTTTATTTCTTCGATTGCTGTTTCTGCTGTTCAGATTGGACTCGGTATTATTCTGAAGAGATTGAAGAAAAGATAAATTTACTACGGTAAAATGAAAATCCCTGTTTCTTGTTATATTTATTAAGGATGTGAATTGATTGGGCAAAATTTTAATAAACAAAAACAGCAAAATATTATTTATCGGCGACAGTATAACAGATGTTAAATTTAACCGCAGAATGCGTTTTAAGATTAAAGGAAAAGATATTTATGCTTTGCAGCTTAAAAAAAGATTAAAAAAACACAGCAAGGGAATCGATGTTGTAATCAAAGGAATTGCAAGTAACCGTACATACCATATTTATGACAGGCTTACAACTGATTGTATTAATTTAAAGCCCGATGTAATTATTATGCTCATTGGTGTAAATGATGCCTGGGAAAATTATGTACCTGAGGAATATCCACCGCTTTTAAGACCCATGGAGCCGCATATCCGTGAGGTTTACAGAAGAATCAGAACGGAATTACCTGATGCGCAGATACTTTATCTGATGCCGTTTATGATTGATGCAGTAGAGGAAAAATTACCTTTTCACAAAAAGCTAAATGAATTCAGGGAAGTTCTGAAAAATATTGCTCTGGAAAATGATGCCAAGGTTCTTGATATACAGGCAGTATTCAATGAGGCACAGAAGACAATTGAACCGGCAAAACTTGCAATTGACGGTATTCATCCCACAAATCTCGGACATAAAGTTATGGCAGATGCAATAGAGAAAATGCTTGAATTCAAATGAGAATTAAGGGTTTAAAAAGCTACAGACGGCATAAAAAAATGTAGTGTGTGAAAAAGCACCGGAGTATATTGAATAAAAAATTTTGGGAGAAAATTTTATGAATATTCTTGATAACAGCGATAAATATTTATTACCCTTACTGCCACGGATAGTGTCCGATAAACTCGGTACACAGACCGAAGAGATTAAGTTTATCGGCGGAGGCAGTTTCGGCAGAGTTTATAGGGCGGCTCTTTCTGACGGAAGAAACATCGCACTTAAAGCCTACAGAATACAGGGCTCACAGGACAAGGAAGCCGAGCAGCTGAAAATTCTTGCCGAAAATACTGCGGTAAAAATGCCCGAAGTGCTTTTTACCTATGAGGATGAGGGGACTGCATTACTCGCTATGACCTTCGTGGAGGGAGAAAATGCTCTTAATCCCGTCTTTCTTATTAAAAGCAAAAAGCAGAAGAAAAAATTCTCCTCTGACGTTATCGACGGTATGCTCGGCTGGCACAGTGTAAAGGGTGAAAAATTCGGCCCGCTTTCCGAGCCTGCCTATGATAACTGGTATGAATATTACCGTAAGGAAAAGCAGGAGTCCTGGCTCAAGGCTCTCGGTGAGCTCAGTGAAAAAGGGAAGTTCAGCAGAAAAAGGCTTGACCTTCTGAAAGAAGCGACGGAGCTTTTCAATTCTCTTCCCGAGGAAAAAAGTGAGCCTGTACTCATTCACGGCGACCTTAACATAATGAACATAATGGCTGACAGCAAAACCTTAGCCCTCACTGCCTTCATTGACCCCTGCGGAAGTATGTGGGCGGACAGAGAATATGATCTTTTTCAGCTCCGTAATATGTGGGGTGATGCCTACGGTCTTTATAAAACCTATAAAGCAAAGCATCCGCTCAGTCAATACGCCGATTTCCGTGTGGCTTACTATGCTTCAATGCACGAAGCATCTATGAGGCTCGGAGGCGGTATCGCCATTACCCTTTGGGAGGATCTCAATAATATGAGACTCAGAAGGGAAATAAAGAAAATAAAGGGATAACTGTTTTCTCCTTTTTAATGGATTTTTCTCTTAGAATATGTTATCATAAAAGAAAAAATAAGGGAGGTAACCCTCAATGAAAAAATTACTTTCAGTTTTATTATGCTTATGCGTGATTTTTTCTTGCTTCGCACTGAGCTTCACCGCATCAGCCGAACAGCTTTCCGTGGGTAACGATGTGCTCGATGCTCGCTTCCTTGACGGAAAATGTCCCGGTGAGCTCGACTATGTTTACTATAAGCCTGAGGCTAAGAAGGGCGTAAAATATCCGCTTATGATATGGCTTCACGGTGCCAAATCAGGCGATAAGCCCCGTGCACAGCTTGACTGGTACCGTTTCAGTAACTGGGCATCGGATGAATATCAGGCAAGATTTAAAAATGCAGGCGGTGCCTATCTGTTGGCACCCCGTTCATCGAAGGATGTAGCTCATAACTGGAGCGAGCTTATCTGTACCGACCTTAAGCAGACTATAGATTATTTTATCTCACAGCATTCTGATATTGATACCTCACGTATTTATATCAGCGGTTATTCCACAGGCGGGTCTATGACATGGCATATGGTGACTAAGTATCCCGATTTCTTCGCCGCTGCTATGCCCATAGCCTCACTTTATAATCCCACTCAGAGCGAAATTTCGAAGCTCAGCAATACCTCAATATGGCTTTTCAGCTGTGATAAGGATTTTTATACCTCGGCCAGAACAGGCACTGTCGAAAAGACCTTCGAGGCGCTCAGAAAAATCACGAACCGTCCCTCAGGCATCCGTCACACAGCCTTTACCGAGGCGGTGTGGGAATCAAACCGTAAGCAGGATGCTTTCGATAAGGAGCATTATATATGGGGCGCTGTAACCAACGATATGTTTATGGATACGGGTGAGCAGTTCTATTATTCCCGAACCTTCGACGGTACAGGTGCGAAAATCACTATGTCAAGACCTGACGGAATTATAAGCTGGCTGTCACTTCAGACAAATGAAAAAACAGGCGATAACGTAAGACTTTCTTTATTTGAACGGATTACAGCCTTTTTAGAGGATATGGTTAATTTTATCCTTTCACTTTTCGGTATATAAAAAAATGATGGTCACAGGTGTTACATTTGTGACCGCCTTAAAAATAAAAAAAAGGAGACTTCAGATGAAAAAATCAAATCCTTTAGCACTTATTCCTATCGGAGTATTTGTGGTTTTCTATCTTTCACTTGGTGTGATATTCGAATATGTAATGAAAATTCCTATGGGCTTTTACAGTGTGCCTGTAGTGGTAGCTTTTCTTGTGGCACTTTTTGTGGCAGTCCTGCAGACAAAGGGTGTTTCTCTCGATGAAAAGTTCGAAATAATGGGTAAGGGCGCAGGTGATAAAAACATCATTACTATGCTTATTATCTTTATGCTCGCAGGTATCTTTGTCGGTGTGGTAGGCAGAAGCTCCGCCGAAAGCGTGGCTTATTTTATGCTTTCCGTCACTCCGCCCAGACTTGCCGTGGTTGTTATTTTTATCGTAAGCTGTTTCGTTTCCACGGCTATGGGTACTTCTGTCGGCACTATCACCCTCATAACTCCTATTGCTGTCGCTCTTTCACAGAGTGCAGGTTTTTCTCTTCCGCTGTGTGTAGGTACTGTAGTGGGCGGTGCTATGTTCGGCGATAATCTTTCCTTCATTTCTGATACTACCATAGCCGCCTGTAACGGTCAGGGCTGTAAAATGAAGGATAAATTCCGCACCAATGTGGCAATAGTTGTTCCTGCGGCGATTGTTACTCTTGCCCTTATTCTCGTGCTTTCTATGAAGGCGAACATCGCTGAAAGCATCAGTAATGAATATAATCTTGTGCAGATTATACCCTATGTTTTAGTTCTCATCAGCGGTATTGCAGGCGTTAATGTGTTCCTCACCCTTCTTATCGGTATTGTTTCAGGCAGTATCATTATGCTTGCTACAGGCAGTGTTACATTTATTGACCTTGTTTCAGGTATGGGCGCCGGTGCATCGGGTATGTTCGAAACCTCTATGGTGGCCATTCTCGTAGCCTGTCTCTGCGCTCTTATCAAGTATAACGGAGGCTTCGAGGCTCTGCTTACGGGTATACGTCGTATTTTCCGAGGTAAGAAAGGCGGTCAGCTCGGCATCGGCCTTTTAGTCGGTCTTATGGATGTAGCCACGGCAAATAACACTGTAGCCATCGTTATGGCAAATCCCATCGCAAGTGAAATGGCAGAGGAGTACGGTATTTCGAAAAGAAAGACTGCCTCAATTCTCGATACCTTCTCCTGTATTGCTCAGGGATTCCTTCCTTACGGTGCGCAGATATTAGTGGCCCTTTCAGCAGTAAGCACTCTCGGCTATGAGCTTTCAGCCTTCAGTGTGATTACAAACCTTTTCTATCCTATGCTTCTTCTTTTAAGCTCACTTGTATTTATATTTTTAATCCCCGAAAAGAAAAAATAATCCCCGAAAAATAAAATAACGGAGAAAAAATTATGTCAGATTTTTTAGAACAGATAGAGCACATAGTAGATGCTACCATTCCCGATAAGGATGAGCTTATTCATAAGGATCATCCGAAAACAGACTATATTATGCTTATTGTCCGAAATGTTTTAGTAGGTGTGGCGACTGTGTTCTTCCTGCTGTCCTTTTTCTTTGAGGATGCTCATCACATTCTCAGGGCAATAGGTTATTTCAGCGGTGCGGGTGCCTATGTTTTCGAGTGTCTTCTGCTTACAAACTGCTTTAAAACCAAGGTGCCCCATAAGGAGCTGTTTATGGTTTACTGCCTCGGACCCCTTTATATTCTTATGGGAATAGGCTATGTTCTTAAATAAAGGAGAGTTTATTATGAAAAAAGGTAAAAAAATTCTTATAGCCGCTTCCTGTGTGGCTATAGCTACGGCTATAGGTATAGCAGGCTGGAAATCGGCTGTCCGTGATGCTTCGAAGGAGCATAATCTTATTACTCTGGACACCTCTTCCGTTCCCACTCCTGTGACGGAGTTTACGGAGCACGACATTCAGCTCAGCGAGGTAAAAATGCACTACGCCGTTTACGGTGAGGAGGGCTATCCTCTTATTCTTATCCACGGAAACGGAGGGGATAAAAATTCTCTCAAAGAGGCAGCATCCTATCTTGCCAACGATTATAAGGTTTATGTACCCGAAAGCCGATGCCACGGTCAGAGCAGTGACCCGGGTGTGATTTCCTACGACCTTATGGCGAAGGATATTAAGGAGTTCTGTGAGGCTCTCGGCATCGAAAAGCCCTACATTATGGGACACAGCGACGGAGGTATAAATGCACTCACTTTAGCTTATACCTATCCCGACCTTCCCGGTGCCATCATTTCCTGCGGTGCTAACTCTGTGCCTGAGGAATTCAAGCCTTATTTCACCATAGGTGTAAAGGTGATGAATCTCTTTAAGCCCGACAAGCTCAACGATATGATGCTCACTCTTCCTCAGATGAATGCAGAGCTTCTGTCAAAGATAACCTGCCCCACATACATCGTGGCAGGGGAGAATGATATTATGTGGCTAAGGGATACGGTATTTCTTTACGAAAGTACTCAGCCTTACAGTAAGGTCGCCATTATTAAGGACGCAGACCACTCCTCCTACATATCACAGG
>JAZNMU010000047.1:0-14683 GCA_045579865.1 Acutalibacteraceae bacterium | reverse complement strand
TGAATAAATCAGATTTTTTCTATGATTTACCCGAAGAGCTTATTGCACAGCACCCTGTCGAGCCAAGAGATTCTTCGAGGCTTATGACCGTTGACAGGATAAGCGGTGAAATTCAGCATAAGCATTTTTACGATATTCTTGCCGAACTCCGTGAAGGGGACTGCCTTATTCTTAATAATACACGTGTTCTTCCTGCACGTATTTTCGGCATTAAGGACGGTACGGGGGCAAGAGTGGAATTTCTCCTTCTCACCAATAAAGGCGATGATGTGTGGGAATGTATCACGGGTCCCGGTAAAAGAGCCAAACCCGGTACACACTTCACATTCGGAGACGGTCTTCTTTCAGCCGAGGTTATTGATGTTTTAGAGGGCGGTAACAGGCTTGTAAAGTTTTTCTACGAGGGTAATTTCTTTAATGTTCTCGATGAAATCGGTCAGATGCCTCTTCCTCCCTACATCACCGAAAAGCTCGAAAACCAGGAAAGATATCAGACCGTTTATTCCAAAGAGCTCGGTTCAGCAGCCGCACCTACGGCAGGTCTTCATTTTACAGAGGAACTTATGAAAAAGATAGAGGATAAAGGTGTAAAAATCGGTTATGTTACCCTCCACGTAGGCCTCGGAACCTTCCGCCCCGTAAAAGCGGAGGATATCTCACAGCATATTATGCACTCTGAGCATTATTGGTTACCGAAGAAAACGGCAGAGCTGATAAACGACACTAAAAGTAAAGGCGGCAGAGTTATCGCTGTCGGTACTACAAGCTGCCGTACACTTGAATCTGTGGGCACCTTTAAGGGAAGAATAGAAGAAAGCGAAGGCTGGACGGATATATTTATCTATCCCGGATATGAGTTCAAATGTATTGACGCACTTATTACTAATTTCCACCTTCCCGAAAGCACACTTATAATGCTCGTAAGCGCTTTCTGCGGTTATGATAACACGATGAACTTTTATAAAAAAGCAGTCGAGGAAAGATACAGATTTTTCTCCTTCGGTGATGCAGTATTTTTGAGATAATATTGACCAAAATCATATAATATGATAAAATGTAGATGTTAACTCATATACTGAATACGGAGACAGCTATGATAATACGATATTCCAAGGATGCTCTTAAGTTTTTAGCCAAGCTGACAAAAAATCAATTGAAAGAATAAGGAAAGCAATTGAAGGTCTTACGCTTACACCGCCTGTCGGAGATATTAAGCTGATGCAGGGTTATACAGATGAGCGTAAAAGATTAAGAGTTGGTTCGTGGAGAATAATATATAAATATGGTACGGATAACGAATTAGAAATTCTTTTTGTAATTGATATCGGTAACCGTGGAGATATTTATAAGTAAGGAGGAAATACTATGTCAGGTGTTGCTATGGACGCCGCAAGGCTTCTTGATATGCTTCCCGAAGAAGATAAGCAGTTTGCTTATGAGTTTATAAAAAAACTCGTTCTTGCGTGGGATCCCGATTTCACAAAAGTTACCTCCGAGGAAGCAAAACATATTGAACAGGCTGAAAAAAGCGGCTTTGTAGACGAAAGTGAAATCGACTGGGATAACCTCAGCGAGAGTTTTGCTTAATTATAAATAGCGCAGGAGTTCGGTCTCTTGCGTTGTTTTTTGAAGTGATATTGATATTTCAGATAATATTGAGGTTGAATATGTTTAAAGTAATAAAAACTAACGGAACAGCCAGAAGAAGTGTCTTTGAAACCGTACACGGTACAGTGCAGACTCCTGCATTTATGAACGTTGCTACCTGCGGTGCTATCAAGGGTGCTCTGTCGGCTATCGACTTAAAGGAAATAAAATGTCAGGTTATGCTGTCAAACACCTATCATCTTCACGTAAGACCCGGTGACAAGCTCATACGGGAAATGGGCGGACTTCACGAATTTACACGCTGGGAAGGTCCTATTCTTACCGACAGTGGCGGATTTCAGGTCTTCTCTTTAGCAGGTCTTCGTAAAATCAAAGAAGAGGGCGTAACCTTCAATTCCCATATTGACGGAAAAAAGATTTTTATGGGCCCCGAGGAAAGTATGCAGATTCAGTCGAATCTCGGCTCAACAATCGCTATGGCTTTTGACGAATGTGTCGAAAACCCTGCTAAGTACGAATATGCCAAGGACTCCTGTGCACGTACCGTCAGATGGCTGAAAAGATGTAAGGCTGAGATGGACAGACTCAATTCTCTACCTGATACCATAAATAAAAATCAGCTTCTTTTCGGTATAAATCAGGGCTGTACCTTCGACGATTTAAGAGTCGAAAATATGAAGGAAATCGCAGAGCTTGACCTTGACGGATATGCTATCGGCGGTCTTGCCGTAGGTGAGCCCAAAGAGGATATGTACAGAATCATTTCTGCTGTAGAGCCTTATATGCCTAAGGATAAGCCTCGTTACCTTATGGGTGTAGGCACTCCCGGTAATATCATCGAAGGTGTCAGCAGGGGAGTAGATCTTTTCGACTGTGTTATGCCTTCACGTAATGCACGTCACGGCCATCTCAATACCTGGAACGGTATTATAAACATCAATAATGCCAAATATGAAAAGGATTCTCTGCCCATCGACCCTGAATGTGACTGTCCCACCTGCAGAAATTTCAGCCGCTCCTACATCAGACATCTTTTCAAATGTAAGGAAATGCTCGCTATGAGGCTCTGCGTAATGCATAATCTTTATTTCTATAACACCCTTATGGAAAAGATAAGAGAAAGTCTCGAAAATGACACCTTTGACGAGTTCAAAGCTAAGTATGTGGACTTACTCGATACAAGAATATAAAGAAAAGTGTAATTTTTTTGAAAAAAGACTTGCTTTTTTTCTTCTCTTGTGATAATATATTCAGGCATTTGTATCCGTTGCTGTAGCAATGTGGTTCATGCCGGCTGAATTCAGTCAGTATAAAAGCAAGCGGTCCTCTTCTGAATTATTCGGAATGAACGTGGCAGAATTTAGGAGGAACAAAAAATGGACGCACTCAAACTCATCTCAGACTCAAGCCTTAAGGCTGAAGTACCTGCACTTGACATCGGTAGCACTGTTCGTGTTCACGTAAAAATCCGTGAAGGCGAAAGAGAAAGAATTCAGGTGTTTGAAGGTACCATCATCGCCAAAAAGGGCAGCGGAATCTCATCAACCTTCACAGTTCGCCGTGTATCCTACGGCGTAGGTGTTGAAAGGGTATTCCCCGTTCACTCACCCAACGTTGCTAAGGTTGAAGTTGTCAGAAACGGTAAAGTTCGCAGAAGCAAGCTTTATTACCTTCGTGACAGAGTTGGTAAGTCAGCTAAGGTTAAGGAAAAGATTGGCTGATAAACACGCAAATGGAAGGAAGGGTAAATCCCTTCCTCTTTTGTTTTCTGCAGTTTTTTGACTTTTTTAGAAAGGCGGCTCATTATGATTAAGGATATTACAGAAAAAGAAAAATCGGAGCTTACTTTTAAGGATAAAGTAATTATAAATATCTATGACTTTGCATCAGTAATTGCTACGGCGCTGGTTACCATTATGATTATATTCACACTTATTTTCCGTGTGGTAGGCGTAGTAGGCGGCTCAATGATACCCACTCTTCACGACGGAGACTGGCTTATTGTCAGCGCCTTTGACTCTAAGCCCGAATACGGTGACGTGGTAATCATAACTCAGCCCAACGCATTTAACGAGCCTATAGTAAAACGTATAATTGCCACAGAAAATCAGACAGTTGACATCGATTTTTCCACAGGTGATGTTTTCGTTGACGGACAGCTTCTCGATGAACCTTATATCAATAATGAAACCATCGACAGTGACGGTGTGAACTTTCCTTTGACTGTACCTGAAGGACACGTTTTCGTTATGGGTGATAACAGACAGCACTCATCTGACAGCCGCTCCGATAAGGTAGGCTTTATCAACGAAAACTATATCCTCGGTGAGGTTAAGTATAAGGTTTTCAATATCGATGAATATTCCCGTGAAACGAAGGTTTATCCCGTTTCCGAATGGAAGGTAAAATAATCTCATAGGCTGATATGCTTTTGTATCAGCCTTGTTTTTTATAAAGGAGGCATATATATGGCAGACAGTCAGAAGCAGGTGGTACAGTGGTTTCCCGGTCATATGGCGAAAACCCGTAGACTCATCAAGGAAAGTCTTTCTATGGTTGATGCGGTTACGGAGCTTTTGGATGCGAGAATACCTATTTCAAGCCGTAATCCCGAGCTTGACGAGCTCACTAATAAAAAGCCGAGAATCGTGCTTCTCAATAAGTGCGATATGGCTGATGATAACATAACAAGACAGTGGATTGAATATTTTAAGGAAAAGGGACAGTATGCTCTCCCTGTGGACTGCAGAAGCGGTAAGGGTCTCAATAAATATCATGACCTTGTCCGCACTGTTTTAGCCGATAAAATCCGCTCAAACGAGGAAAAGGGTATGCCCGGAAAGGCCCTTCGTATGATGGTAGTCGGTATTCCCAATACAGGTAAATCCTCCTTTATTAACCGTATGGCAGGTAAAAACCGTGCCAAGGTAGCCGATAAGCCCGGTGTTACGAGACATAATCAGTGGTTTGCTATCGGCGGAGGAATAGAGCTTTTAGATACTCCCGGTGTATTGTGGCCAAGATTTGACGACCCTGTGGTAGGTGACAGGCTTGCTTTTATCGGCTCTGTAAAGGATGAGGTTTTAGACAGCGAAACTATGGCAGTCCGTCTTATTGAGGTGTTACGTGACGGTTATGAGGATAAGCTCACATCGAGATTCAAGCTGAAAAACATTGACGATATTCACGCTGTTATGCCCTGGGAAATCCTCGAAGAAATCGCCCGTGAAAGAGGTATGCTTATCCGTGGCGGTGAGGTAAATACGGAGCGGGCTTCCATAATGCTTTTAGACGAATACCGTGGCGGCAAAATGGGTAAAATCTCCTTCGAAAGACCGCCGATAAAATAAGTTTACAGTAAAAGGGATGTTTAAAATGGATAAAATCAAAAAGTTTAAAAAGCCGTTAATAATTCTGTTGGCTGTTCTGGCGGTGGTCTGCGCTCTGACAGTTATTTCTGAAGCAACAGCGGTGAGAATTGACGGTATAGAAAATTATGAGGATATTTTCACTGATGTAGAAAAAATACAGTATTACGACGGCGATGATAATTTCTTTACCACCGTATCTCCCGCTAAAAGACTTAAAGCAATCAACAGAGTCAAAATCGTTGCAGAGCCTCTTTATGCAGAAATAAGCGAGGACAGAAGCTACAGATACAGAATCGTTTTTAATGAGAAATATGCAGTTTATATCAGTGAAGACTTTTCTGAGCTGTGGATAGATGACAACGGGACAGAAATGGGTATTGACGAAGGCAGACTTCCGTCTTATACCTATTCTGTCAGAAATCCCGGTGCGCTGAAAAAACTCTTTTATTGAACTGAAAAATAGAAAAGCAAATCACAGATCATTATGTATTAGTGACCTGTGATTTTTGTTTTTTTTATTCTATTCCGAACATCTCTCTGAGTTCTCCGATAACCTTCTTTTCTATCCTCGAAACATAAGAACGTGATATGTTCATATCTTTGGCAATTTCACGCTGGGTCTGTTCTTTGCGGTTATAAAGGCCGTACCGTCTGATAATGATTTCTCTGTCTCTTTCATTCTCTATTTTTTTGATATATTCATAGAGAGTACGGCTTTTCCTTTTTAGGTCAATATCATCGCTTATGGTGTCCTCGCAGCAGATAATATCGATAAGAGTAAGAGGGTTGCCCTCGCTGTCTGTGTCGATGGGCTCGTTTACAGATACGGTGTTCGAGTCTTTCTTTTTCGAGCGGAAATACATTAAAATTTCGTTCTCGATGCACTTTGAGCAATATGTTGCGAGCTTTATTCCCTTGTCTGCATTGAAGGAATCTATTCCCTTTATAAGCCCTATGGTGCCTATGGAGATTAAATCGTCCTGTTCGTCGTATTCCGAGTAGTATTTTTTGATTATATGGGAGACCAGGCGGAGGTTATGCTCTATAAGTTTCTCTCTTGCCTTGGCGTCACCGTGCTTTTTCATCCGTGTGAGAAGCTCTTTTTCTTTTTCTGCCGACAGCGGTTTGGGAAAGGATGTGATGTTTTTCAGATGAAGAAAGAAAAACAGGAAATTGCTGAGAATGGCATTTATCAGTTCAAACATAATATCACCCCGTAGATTTTATGCGTGGGAATGGGGGATAATGTGTCTCTTTAAAAAATCAACCATTTATAGTTACATAGCCTTAAATAAAAAAGAAGCCGCTAAAGGCTTCTTCTTTTTGTGTTTACAGCTCAAATTAGCAACAAATCGAAAAAAATGGACATTTGCAATCAGGAATATGCAAATGTTATGCTATTATAATATATAGAATATTCATGGTTGTCGCCTTTTACAATAATTAATTTATTGCCCGATTCATCAACATTCCACTTTTCTTCGGGAATCGAAAGGCGGAAGACCGTGCCCTTTATTTTTTCTAATATTACATCACCTGTCAAATTAGGATGCAGAATGCTTCCCCTTACAGCAATATCTTCACCGTAATTCATATTATCACGGAAAACAATATCCTCAATAATATTATCGCCTCCGATGTCACAATTGAATTTAATTCTTACACCATTATCTTCAGAAATGTATATACCTTCTTTTAAAACAAGAGCTGTACTGATATATCTTTTTATTTCTTCTCCGAAAGCGTCAGTAGTTACCACTTCCCTCTTTTCAACCTCAAAAAATTCCTCCCAATTTTCCATTGTTAATTCAACATATTCAGAGTATTGAGCAAGTTCTTCTTCTGAAATGACACCGACCTTTTCGCACGTATCAGAACCATCACAAGCACAGAGAGTAAAAAACAGAAGAAAAGTTAAAATTAAAGAAAAACACTGTTTCATTTTTTATTACCTCGACAAATTATTATTCATGGGACGATTATATCACACTTAATGCAAAATTACAATCGGGTGCGGGTGTCCCGCCCACAATTATTCATTATTCATCAGCGAAGCGATTTCATTTTTCATTATTCATTAAGAAAAGTCGCAACAGCACAAATGAATAATGAATGATGAATAATTAATAATGAATAATACAAAAAGAAAAGTCACACTTTCGTGCGACTTTTCTTTTTGGCGGAGACGGTGGGATTCGAACCCACGAGCCCGTTAAGGCTAACGCATTTCGAGTGCGCCCCGTTATGACCACTTCGATACGTCTCCGTATATTAATTTTGCAACTACAACATATTAACAAAAAAAATCTCTCTTGTCAACCTGATTACTTCTTATTTCCTGATAAAATTCTTTAAAATATAATAAAAAACTGTTGGCATTTGAATATGCTTTGTGCTATAATGTAAAAGATATACTATGGCTAATTTTATCTTATTTTGAATATATCAGGGAAGTTTAATATATAAAGGAGAATTACTATGTCAAATTCATTGAATCCCGTTTTCGGTGAATGGTATACCGATAAGCAGATAGGCACAGGTACTGACGGTAAGGTTTTCAGCATTTACCGTGAAAAATATGACGGTAAAAAAGAAAACTCTATCCTTAAAATAATCAGACTCGGCGAAAACCGTAATGAAAGAAAGACCTTCGACCTGAGCGAAAATGAAGAGGTTTATATAGAGGAAGACGATGACGATTATGAAAAGATAATCAGAAATATAAAAAAGAATATCAAATCCGTCAGAAAGGCCGATGACGGCAAATACTTCGTCAGATACGAGGATATAGAGCTTCGCAAGGCCAGCGACGGAAAGGGTAAGCTCATCCTCTTAAAGCTCGAGGAATGTCGCTCTCTCACGGATGTTCTTAAGGATTTATCCTTTACTCTTGACGAAACCTTAAGGCTCGGTATAAACATCTGTAACTCACTTATCAAATGCCGTTCCTTTGGATATATCTATCCTAATTTAAAGCCTGAAAATATCCTTTTCGACCGTTCAGGCGGATGCAAACTGGGCGACTTCGGTACCTTCAGCTGTCTTGAGCCGTCTAAAACCTCCATCGCTTATAAGAGAACTCAGTATTTTATGGCTCCCGAGTTTATAAAGACAGGTAATGTGAACTGCACCGTGGACACCTATTCTCTCGGTCTTATTCTCTATATGCTCACTAACCGTAACCGTCTGCCTTTTATGGAGCCCTATCCGCAGAATGTAACCATAAATTCCTATAACACTGCCACACAGATGCGTGTCAGCGGAAATGAGATTTCCCGTCCTGCTTTAGCCAGCGATGAACTGTGGAAGATTATCCGTAAGGCCTGCGCCTTCAATATCAACGAAAGATACTTTACTCCCAATCAGATGCTTTCAGACCTTAAAAACGCTCTTGCAAACAAGCCCTTCGAGGAAGCTGTTTACGATGAGGTTTATTCAGTAGCTGAAATCGCTGAGGACGAAACACCTGAGGAAATTATAATTCCCGAGGTGGAACAGGCAGAAGAAGTAAAAGAGGAAGTAACTCCCGTTCTTTCACTTAAGGAGGAAATCACTATTCCTGAGATTTCACCCATATACAAAAGTGACATTCCTCAGAAGAAAAGGAAGGCTGTCAGATATGCTCAGCTGCCCGAAATTAAAAAGAAAAAAACAGGTGACACCGACGCTATAAAAAAGATGATAATTATTGCCGCTGTTGCTTTGGTGCTGATAATGCTTCTTATTGCCTCGGTAGTTATGAAAATAAGCGATTCGGGTGCTGAAAGCACTACACTTATGATAAATAATATCTTTATATTTGCAGAAAATTACGGAGGTGTTCTCTTAAATGGCTGCTGATATGATAAAAGCTGTTCTCGCTGCTGAAAACGCAGGCAGGGAAATGGAAGCCAAGGCACAGAAGGCGGCTGATAAAATGCTCAGTGACGCTAAAATACAGGCTGACATTATTATAAAAACTGCAGTTGAACAGGCAGAAAAGGAAGCGAACATTATTCTCAGTGATGCTGAGTTTTCCTCTGCCGGTGTGGTAAAACAGGCTGAAAAGCTTGCCGAGCTCCGTGAAAGGAAATCGATAGCAGATACTGAAAAATTATACGAAAAAGCAATTAAAATGGTTTTCGAAGAATTACTGAACTGAATGAATAAAGCAATCTCAAAAAAGGGGAGGTGTTGTTTTGGCGAAAATCAAACTTGTTCATTTCGAACTTGTTTCCCTACTGGATGAAAGTAAAAAGCTGGTGGAATTTCTGCAGAAAAGCGGAGTTGCTGAGCTTGAAAACGCAGAGAATGAAAATCTGACCAAATATCAGACGGATTATATAGTAAATCAGTTTCTGAAAAAGCATAAGAAGGCTGTGGTAGCCTACAGTATACTTGAAAAGCACTGTCAGCTGAAAAAATCCTTTGCGGAATCCTTCAGCGACTGTAAAGAAATCGATTACAGTGAGTACAGGCTTATTTCCGACCGCAGTGATGAACTGCTGAATACCTGTAATGAGATTCTCTCTCTCGAAAATAAAATCGCAGAACTTGGCAGTCTGGTAGCTGAAAAAGAGGCTCTTATTGATTTCTACGGACCGTGGGTCTCTCTGGATATTCCCATGGCTTCGAAAAGAACGATGACCACGAGTATTTTCATCGGCTCCTTTCCGCAGGAGCTTACCAAGGAGGAAATACTGTCCCTGATAAGTGCTGAAGAGGATCATCCCGAGGATGTGGAAATAGAAATAATTTCTAAGCAGAAAATGCTTACCTGTGCTGTTATTATGTGTCATCAGTCGAGCGGTGAGAGACTTTATGAACTTCTGAAAAATCACGGTTTCTCCGTTCCTGACAAGATAGTACCCAAGCTTCCCGTCAAAGCAATAGACGACCTTAAGGATGAAATATCTCAGCTTAAAGGTGAAATCTCCGCAGTGACGGAAAAGATTAAGGAATATAAGGACGATTATAACGACATCAGATTTTTAAGCGACTACCTTATGGCTCAGGCGGATAAATACTCTGCAGTGGAAAATGCCGCCGCGACGGAAAGTGTCTTTTTCATAAAAGGCTACATTCCCGAAAGGAATGCCGAAGAAATCAAGTTCGAGGTCGAAAGGCAGTTCACTGCTCAGATGGAGCTTTCCGAGCCTGATTACGAGAATGAGGATGTTCCCGTTCTTATCGAAAATAAAAGCTTTGCGGCGGGTGTGGAATCGGTGACTGATATGTATTCGCCTCCGTCAAACAAGGATATTGACCCGAACCCTGTGATGTCATTTTTCTACTATGCCTTCTTCGGGCTTATGCTTTCCGATGCGGGCTACGGACTTCTGATGGTTATTTTCTCTCTGGTAGCCAAGAAAAAACTGAAGGTCAGAGGCAACCTGAAAAAGACAGCTGATGCGGTTTTGTACTGCGGTATTTCCACCGTGATATGGGGTGCGCTTTTCGGCGGATGGTTCGGTGACCTGATACCCACTGTATGCACCGCCTTCCTCGGCTTTGAAAAAGCCCCGAGCCTTGCTTTGTGGCTTGAGCCGATGAATAACAGTATGGAGCTTCTGATGTATTGCTTCATTTTCGGTGTGATACATCTTCTTGCCGGCTATTTCTTAAGGTTTTATATTCTTATAAGAGAAAGAAATATTACCTCGGCTTTGTTTGATGTTATACCTATGTGCATTTTTCTGGTGGGCTTTGCCATATTCGGCGGAGGCTTCCTGTTTACCATAGACGAAAAGATAAAATCCTTAGGTTTGCCTCTGCTTGGAGTCGGCGCACTTCTCATAGTGATTACGGCAGGCAGAAGCAGTAAAAACATCATCGGTAAGCTCGGCGGCGGTCTTTTCGCACTGTACAATGCCACTTCAGGTGCATTGGGCGATCTACTATCTTATTCGAGACTTCTGGCTTTAGGGCTGGTTACGGGCGTAATCGCCAATGTAGTAAACCTTTTAGGTGCTATGTTCGGAAATGTTTTCCTTTTTATTATTATTTTTATTTTCGGACACACCGTAAATATTGCCATTAACTTAATAGGCACCTATGTTCATACCAACCGCCTTCAGTATGTGGAGTTCTTCTCCAAATTCTACGAGGGACAGGGCAGAGCATTTACGCCTTTTAAAATCAATTCTAAATTCTTTACAATCAAGGAGGATAATTAATATGGATAATCTCGGTATGGTTCTTGCAGTTTTAGGTGCAGCTTTTGCTGCGGGCTTTGCAGGTATAGGCTCTGCAAAGGGTGTAGGTTTAGTTGGTGAAGCAGGTGCAGGTCTGCTCACTGAAAAGCCTGATTCCTTCGGCCGTGTACTTATTTTACAGATTCTACCCGGTACTCAGGGCCTTTACGGCTTCCTGGTAGCTCTTCTCGTTTTCATCAAGACAGGTCTTCTCAGCGGTTCTCCCGTAGCTCTTACCTGGATGCAGGGCCTTTATTTCTTCGCTGCCTGTCTTCCCATTACCATCGCAGGCTACTTCTCTGCTATTTATCAGGGCAGAGTTGCCGCCTCAGGTGTTTCTATGATCGCTAAGCAGTCGGACCAGACCTCAAAGGCTATGATTCTTTCCGCTTTGGTTGAAACCTATGCTGTTTTGGCACTTCTCATTTCCTTTATCGCTGTTTTCAGAATTTCAGTCTGATTTAATCTGACTATTCTGAAAGGAGATATTTTATGACAGGGCTTGATAAAATAAAAGAGAAAATTGAAGAGCAGTCCCGTGAAAACTGTGAAAGGATTTTTGCCGAAACTAATCTTAAAATCAAAAAGATGATAGCTGAGGCAAGAGAAGAGGGTAACCGCCGTGCTTCTGAAATAACAGATGCGGCACAGAGTGAGGCTGACAAAAAGAATGCTGTTTCCAAAAGCACTGCCGAATCCATTACCCGTAACCGTTATCTCGAAATAAGAAACGCCATTCTCAATGATATTATCTCTGCCGCTTATCTCAGTATCGACAAATTCAGTGACGAAGAATACTTTGATATGATTTTCTCTCTCTGTAAAAAGAACATACAGCCGGGCGAATGTACTATGTATATGAACGGCTTTGACCTTTCACGCCTTCCCGAAGGCTTCGAAAGCAGAATTAATGAGGCTGTCTTTGAAACTTCGTCGGTTACGGTCGCAGAAAAGGCTGTGGACATCGAAAACGGTTTTATTCTCGACTACGGTGACATTACGGTTAACTGTACCTTAAAGGCTGTCTTCGACGAAAATATGGATGCTCTGAAGGATATGCTCAGCAAAGAGCTTTTCGCATAAGGTGACAGATATGAAAAAACTTGATTATGCCTACTGTGTGGCAAGACTCCGTGCAAACGAATCCTATATGCTGAATAGGGCTTTTATGATGAAACTGTGCGAAAGCGAAAACCTTGATTCAGCTCTTTCTTCTTTACAGGAAGAGGGCTGGATAAAGGAAAAGGGGACTGTCAAGGAGATAATCAGTCTTAAAAATAAAGAGCTGTGGACTCTTCTCAATGAATGTGTTCCCGATAAAAATGAACTCGGTATATTCTGTGTTCTGAATGACTTCTTTAACATAAAAACGGCTGTAAAATGTGCTTTTTCGGGCGCACAGCCTTATGATTATTACCTTTATCCCTCGTCTGTAAATCTTGCAGAGCTTACTGAAAAGGTTAAGCTTCACGATTTCTCTTCTCTTAAGCTCAGAGGTGCAGACACAGCTGAAAGGGCATACAGTATGGCTCTGCTTACGGAAAACGGACAGAGTGCTGAAATCATAATCGACAGGGGAGCTATTGATTGCCTTTGTGAATACGCCAAATATAAAAATTCCGCTCTTGAGGGCGAAATCTGCGGCTTTCTCTGTGACACGGCGAATATTAAAATCGCACTGAGAATAAATTCTTTAGGTAAAAACCGCGACTTTGCAGAAGAGGCTATAGGTAACTGCTTTAAGCTTGACAGAAAAGCTCTGATTAATCTGGCTTTAGGCGAAAAAGAAGAGCTTTATGATTATCTTTTATCCACCGTATACGCAGAGGGTGTGTCTCTTTACAGGGAAAGCACGGCACTTTACGAAAAGTGGTGCGATGACAGTGTGATTGAAAAAGTTTCCAAGGCGAAATACACCGCATTCGGTTTTGATCCGGTCTGCGCCTTTTATTACGGTAAACAGAATGAAATCAAAAGCGTCAGCATAATTCTTGCGGCTTTACAGTCGGGATTACCCGCTGATAAAATAAAAGAAAGGGTAAGGCTTAATTATGTATAAAATTGCAGTTTTAGGCGATAAAGACAGTATATGCGGCTTTGCCTGTCTCGGAGTGGAAACGGCTGTGGTTTACAGTGAAACGGAAGCAAGGGAGCAGTTCAGCCGTCTCGTCAGCGAAAACTACGGAATTATATACATTACAGAATATTTTGCCGAAAAGCTCAGAGATGAAATCTCCGCTTTAGAAAATGCGGTAACTCCTGCTGTTATACTCATTCCCGGTGTAAACGGTAATACGGGAAAGGGTATGGAAAATATCGGCAGAACCGTCGAAAAAGCTGTCGGCTCTCTTATTCTTGATTAGTAGGTGAAAGAAAATATGAACTACGGAACTATTACTAAAATTTCAGGTCCTCTCGTTGTGGCGAGCGGAATGAAGGATACAAATATGTTTGATGTGGTTAAGGTAAGTGACCTTAACCTTATCGGTGAAGTCATCGAAATGCACGGTGACGATGCCTCCATACAGGTTTATGAGGAAACCTCGGGACTTCGTCAGGGTGAAAAGGTGGTTTCTACAGGCGAGCCCTTAAGTGTTGAGCTCGGCCCCGGTCTTATCGGAAGTATCTTTGACGGTATTCAGAGACCTCTCAGAGAAATAGTGAAGGTCTGCGGAACGAATCTTCCCCGAGGCATCGAGGTGCCTTCTCTCGACAGGGAAAAGCAGTGGGTATTTGAGCCTGCCGTAGCAGTAGGTGAAAGAGTTTTCGGCGGTGACATTATCGGTACCGTACAGGAAACCGATGTCGTTTCCCACAAAATTATGCTTCCTCCCGATAAAGGCGGTATCATAAAGGAAATTACGGGCGGTACCTGTACCGTTGACGATGTGGTTGCCATAGTTCTCGACGAAAAGGGTCAGGAGCACGGCGTCGGTATTATGCAGAAATGGCCGGTAAGAAAGGGCAGACCCTATTCCAGAAAGCTTTCACCGAAGGAGCCGCTCATCACAGGTCAGAGAGTTATTGACTCTCTTTTCCCCATCGCCAAAGGCGGTGTAGCCGCTATTCCAGGACCCTTCGGAAGCGGTAAGACCGTTACACAGCATCAGATAGCCAAATGGGCAGATGCTGATATAGTTGTTTACATCGGCTGCGGTGAACGCGGAAACGAAATGACCGATGTTCTAAATGAATTTCCTGAGCTTATTGACCCACGAACAGGTAAATCCCTTATGGAAAGAACGGTGCTTATCGCCAATACCTCAGATATGCCCGTTGCAGCCCGTGAGGCCTCCATATATACAGGTATCACCATAGCCGAATATTTCCGTGATATGGGCTACAATGTGGCACTTATGGCAGACTCCACCTCACGCTGGGCAGAGGCTCTGCGTGAAATGTCAGGCAGACTCGAGGAAATGCCCGGTGAAGAGGGCTATCCCGCATATCTCGGAAGCAGACTCGCTCAGTTCTACGAAAGAGCGGGCAGGGTAGAGTCCATAGGTAAGACACCCCGTGAAGGTACACTTT
>JAZNMU010000046.1:0-9856 GCA_045579865.1 Acutalibacteraceae bacterium | reverse complement strand
GCAGGAAAGGCAGTACCAGAGAGATTCGCAGGAAGCAAGAGCTTCAATATCTTCGTTAACTACATAGGACACAAACTGATGGGGCTTGATGTCCATTTTTTCGAAAGCGGGACAGGAAGCGGAGCATTTGCCGCACTTCATACACTTGAGAGGATTGGTTCCGCTGATTTCGGCGATTTTAGCCGCCGCTGTTTTACTGTTTGCGTGACTCATTATTCTTCCTCCCCTTTCACACCTAATGCCTCAGCTAAAATTTCCGTGAAGTAATAAACGGGAACGGTAGCCTTGGAGTTTTTGGTAAGATTATACTGGCAAAGAGGACAGGCTGTGATAAGCATATCTGCACCGAAGCCTGATGCACTGTCCATAATGTTATCGCACATCTTTGATGCGAGATCCTTTGCTTTGAGAGAAATATATCCGCCGCAGCATTCGTTACGGTAGGGATAGATTACGGGCTCAGCACCCAGAGCACGGATAAAGTCTTCGATGATTGTCGGGTTTTCAGGGTTATCAAAGCCCAGAATATTGCCGGGTCTCAGAAGAAGACAACCGTAATATGCGCCTATTTTTTTACCTGTAAGGGGGTTAACTACCTTTTTCTTAAGCTCGTCAAAGCCTATTCTGTCACGGAGAACCTCGAGGAAGTGAAGAACCTGTGCTTCGCCTGCGTAGGGCTCGTCAAGCTTCATGTAGTTGTTCGCCTTTACTCTGATGTCTTCCACATTCTGCATATCGTCATTGACTCTTTTAAGCACGTGATAGCAGGCAGAGCAGAGGGTAACGAGTTCCTGACCTTTGACTTTTGCTTCATTGAGAGCACGGACGGAAGAAAGCTTGGTGGCGATTTCATCACTGCTTAAGGGATACACACCGCCGCAGCACTGCCAGTTTTCGATTTCCTCCAGCTCGAAGCCGAGAACCTCTGCGGATTTTCTCGCATAGGTGTCAAGGTCTTTTGCCTTTGTTCGTAAGGTACAACCGGGATAATAACTGTACTTCATACATCTATGATCCTTTCTCTGAAAAATAGTTTTTGGGTGTTGAGGTCTTAAAGCTTAAAAAACTCCGTTTTTCTCCTGTATTTAAGTTCATAAAACACCAACATAGTCCATTCGGCTAATAATAACATTTTTTCGACAAAATTTCAACCTTTTAAGAAAGAAAATAATTCCTGTTCGGGAGTATATTTATACTTTTTTTATATACTGATATACCGAAATGTTAACACCTCGGATTTACCCCCTTTATAATAAGCGGGAAACTGCCCTTTTTTGCACACTTTACGCAAAAATGCTACTGAATTCTGCAAAATAATTTTTTCTTTTTTTGAGCTCTTGACAAGATAAAAATTTTCCGCTAAACTTGAATTATGACAGGTAAAAAATCCTTTCCTCAAGAGGGTTTGTACTGTCTGTTTTTTACTTTTTTAAGGAGGAATTACAAATGAAAAAAGCTTTACTTTTGCATTATGATTTATTCGATACATTCAGTCTTCTCACCGACGAGGAATTAGGCAGACTTTTAAGGGCCGTTTTCGAATATGATACCAGCGGAATCACACCCGATTTCGAGGACAGAATGATGACAGCCTGCTTTATGCGCATAGCCGAATGTCTGGACAGAAACAACATACGATATGAGGAGGTCTGTCAGAAAAAGGCCGAGAGTGCGAGAAGACGTTGGGAAAAAATCAGGCAATCAGGTGTGGAAAACTAAAAATCAAAAGGTCAGGCGATGTGGAAAACTCCGCAGCCTGACCTGTTTTTTTATGCATTTGTATGCATTTGCATAATGCTTTATAATGCTTTTACAGTTTTATATAAATAAGGATAATAATAAAATAATGATAATAAGAAAAATAATAAAAATAATTATGTTAATGAGAAGGGTAAGGGGATTTTTCCACTGTGTGGAAAACTTTTCTGTGTGGAAAACTTTTTATTTCTGCCCCTTTTCCTGCTCGAGAAACTGATTAAACAGCTCGAAAAATTTATCGAAGGCCTCCTCCTCGGATGCACTTTCCTGACGGAGAATATCAGCATAGCTGTAATAAGACCGAAGACCGTAAATGCTGTTAAAATAGTTTTTAAAGCCCTCGAAAAGCATCATCGGTTCGGTTTTTCCGTTATCCCCTTCGCATATCAGATAGCCTTCGATTAAAAATCTCAGTCTCGTGAGGTCCTTTTCGGCACCTAAAAAGAGCTGCGGATTAGCTTCGATTTTCTTTAAAAAGGTTATGAATTTCATTAAAATCACCTGCCGTGTTTATAATAGCACCCTGTGTTTTCTTTGTCAATAAATGTTTGAGCGGACGACCAATGGTCGCCCCTACGGTATTTAACATAAACTTTCGTTGATTATGCACGGAACGTCGAGGCGCCGTCCCCTACGTTTTTGAGTTTGCGTGTGATTGCGGACACGGCACTCAGTGTCCCTACGAAATTCAAATCCGTGAAAGCGGCGAGATGAGTCATCCCGCCCTACATTATTTAATTCGTCAATTCGGCGGACTGTCATTTCTTTTTATCCGAAGCATATCCCGCCCATTTTGCACTTTGCACTCTGCATTTTGCATTTAAACAAAAAAGTCCGACATAAAGCCGAACTTTTCAGATATCAGATATTAACTTATTCTGTGAAGCCTGATTCTACAAGCTTAACAAGCTCTTCTACAGCCTGCTCCTCGTCGGAACCGCCTGCGATGATACGGATGTCTGTACCGCCCATAATGCCGAGTGAAAGAACACCGAGAAGGCTCTTTGCGTTTACTCTTCTTTCTTCCTTTTCAACCCAGATGGAGGATTTGAACTCATTTGCCTTCTGGATGAAGAAGGTAGCAGGACGAGCGTGAAGACCAACCTGATTCTGAACTTTTACATCTTTAACAAACATATCTATATCTCCCACACATAAATTTTTCTTTTGAGTGTCGCTATATATTATACCACAAAACTTTTCTTCGTCAATGCTTAAAACGGACTTTAAAATATTTCGTTTGCAAGACTAAACATCAATAAAAATGAAGGTCTGTTTTTGTGCAAAACAACCACAAAACATTTCTTTTAAAAAGCAGTATGCACAATCAAAGCCTCATTTTCATTCTTTTTCTTCACTTTTCAGACTTTTTTTGTACTCACGGAGATATTCGATGTCCTTTTTCGAAAGCTCAGCCTTTGAGAGCATATCCGGTCTGCGCAGATAGGTCCTTTCGAGGGATTTTTCACGGCGGAACTTCTCTATATTTTTATGGTGTCCCGATAACAGTATATCGGGAACAGTCCGTCCGTGCCACTCATAGGGACGGGTATACTGAGGATATTCGAGCAGAGAGTTATAATGGCTTTCCTCGGTGAAGGCATCCTCATTGGCAAGTACACCGTCAAGCATACGGGAAATGCTGTCGGCCAAAACAAGAGCGGGAAGCTCACCGCCTGTCAGCACATAGTCACCTATGGAAATTTCCTCATCGACTATTTCCTCGATAACCCTTTCGTCTATGCCCTCATAGTGTCCGCAGAGAATGGCGATATTATCCATCCGGGCAAGCTCCTTTACCCTCTGCTGAGTGAGAGTTTTACCCTGGGGAGACATAAAGATAAGATGAGGTCTCTCCCCTCTTTCCTCACAGAGAGCCTCGAAGCAGTCATAAACAGGCTGTACCTGCATTATCATACCCGTACCGCCTCCGTAGGGTGCATCGTCCACGCGGTTATGCTTGTCGGCGGAATAATCCCTTATCTGTATGCAGTTTATTTCCACCTTTCCCTCCTGTCTTGCCCTGCCGATAATACTTTCGGAAAGAACGGACTCACACATTTCGGGAAAGAGAGTAAGTATATCAATCTTCATCGTCAAAAATTCCTCTCAGGGGGCGTATTTTTATGATTCCCTCAGACACATCCACATCGATAACCACGGGTGGTATGGCGGGGATAAGATATTCCTTTCCCTCATCGGTTTTTATGTGCCACACATCGTTGGCTCCGGTCTCACTCACATCGGAGAGTGTGCCGTAAACCTTACTCTCGTCGTCGGCGTCGATAACCTTACAGTCGAAAAGCTCCTGCATAAAGTAAAAGCCCTCGGGCAGAACAGCCTCACTGCGCTTCATATAAAGGATGCGGTTTCTCATTTTCTGCGCTTCCTCGGGAGTGTCGATGCCCTCGACCTTCATAATAGCCATATTGCCGCCCTGTCTTATCTTTACCTTAAGGGGCTTTTCGCCCTTTTTATCAAGATAAATGGTACGGAATTTTTTCATAAAATCCACGCTGTCACACCAGGGCTGAACCTTCATTTCACCCTTTATGCCGTGAGTGGAGGTAATTTTTCCTATTTCAAGATATTCTTTTATCATAAGAATTTCCTTTCAAAATAAAATCAAAGGCTGTCCGTTGCGACAGCCATGATATTCAATTATTTCTCTTCGGGGAACATTGTGTCAACATAAAAATCATCGTTGGGTTCTTCCTTGTACTCTTTGCAAACAAGGTCGTAAAGCCAGTTCCAGAGCTTAGTGAAAAACTCATCAAACATTTCCCAGAATTCTGCCATTGTCATAATGTTTTTCCTCCTTAAATTTTTTCTTTGGATTATTATATACCAAAAAAAGGGATTTTTCAAGGGGTTCCTTTACTTTATTTGACAGTAGAAGTTTTTTTGATTATAATTAACCTATAAATTTACTTTCAGGTGATCGGATGAACAGCATTATCTGCCCCGTATGCGGCGAAGAATTAAAGGAAGAAGGCAGAAGCCTCAGGTGTGAAAAAGGACACTGCTTCGACAGAGCGAAGGAAGGCTATGTGAACCTCATAGCAGGAACTCATAAAAAAGGCTCCCTTATCGGTGATAACAGGGATATGGCACTTTCGAGAAGAGCTTTCCTCGAAAAGGGCTACTTTGATTCCCTTCTTGAAGAGCTTATTTCCATAATAAAAGAAAAAGCAATCCCCTGCCCTCATATCCTCGACATCTGCTGCGGTGAGGGCTACTATTCCCATAAAATCAAAGAGGCTATCGGCTGTGAGATGTACGGCTTCGACATTTCAAAAGAGATGGTGCGCCTTGCCGCCAAAAGGAAAAACGGCTGTGAATACTTCGTGGCTAACCTTTCACGCATACCCCTGAAAGACAAGAGCATAGACATCGCTTTCCATCTTTTCGCACCCTTCCACGAAAAGGAGTTCAGCAGAATTATGAAGGATGACGGTACACTCATTACCGTAGTCGCAGGTGAAAACCACCTTTTCGAGCTTAAGGAAATCCTCTACGACACACCCTATAAAAACGATGAAATGCCTCCCGAAACGGAAAATCTCACCGTAAAAGAAAAAAGAAAGGTAACCCGTAAGGTACACCTTTCCTCCAAGGAAGATATAAACGCTCTTTTCGAAATGACACCCTACTACTACCGCACAAGCGATAAGGACAAGGCAAAGCTGTCCGCCTATGAGGAAATGGATGTGACGGTGGAGTTCTGTGTGTTTATTTATTGATATTGCAGATGAATGCAGAGTGCAGAACGCAGAGTGCAGAATTGTGGTCGCGGGTCAACAGAAAATGAATAATTTTACCCTCTACACGCAGAGAAAAAGTGCGGTAGAGGGTATGTCTTTTATTATAATAACATTTTTACTTGGGCGGTGTATCGCTTATTCATTCCCGAAACCTTACACGCCCATTCTGCGTTCTGCACTCTGCATTCACTCCGAAAGCGCATCAATCAGCTCTCTCATTCCCTCCACGGGGCTGACATTTTTCAGCTTATAGGAAATGTATGGACTCGTTTTGGCGGCACTTATCATCGCCTTACCTCGGAGCTTATGACCCACAGCCATGATAAACTGAGGCTTCAGCTCATTAACGAAGGCTAAAAGCATAGTATCCTGCTGTTTGATTTCGTAAATACCGAGCTTTGCTGCCTTCGAGCGCAGAAGCGCTACTTCCACCAGGCCTTCAACTGCCTTGGGAGGCTCACCGAAGCGGTCGATAAATTCGTCGAGAACATCCATAGCGTCCTCTCTCGTTTCGATTCCGGCAATTCTCTTATACATTCCGATACGGTTTTTCACCGAGTCGATGTAGCCCTCGGGAATATGAGCATCAACGGAAATATCGATAAGGCATTCCTGCTTTTCCTTTACCTCGATGCCTGTCTTTTCTTCCTCGATGGTTTCGGAGAGAATCTGCAGATACATATCATAGCCCACAGCCTCCATATGGCCGTGCTGCTGTGCACCAAGCACATTACCCGCACCTCGTATTTCCAGGTCACGCATAGCGATACGGAAGCCCGAGCCGAACTCGGTGAATTCCTTGATAGCGGAGAGCCTTCTCTGTGCGATTTCGCTGATTTCACGGTTTTTATTATAGGTGAAATAGGCGTAGGCACGGCGTGAGCTTCTGCCGACTCTGCCTCTTATCTGATGAAGCTGAGCAAGGCCCATTCTGTCCGCATTCTCGATAATGAGAGTGTTCGCATTGGGTACGTCCACACCTGTTTCGATGATGGTGGTGCAGAGAAGAATGTCTATTTCATTCTCTAAAAGCTTTCGCCATATCTCACTTAATTCATCCTCACTCATTTTACCGTGGCCGATACCGATTCTCGCATCGGGAAGATATTTCCGTATCTCTGCCGCCCTTCTTTCGATGGACTCCACACGGTTATGAAGATAATAAACCTGACCGCCTCTCCGGATTTCTCTTTCCATAGCCTCAGCCAATATTTCCATATCCTGAGGCACTACGTAGGTCTGCACCGGGTATCTGCCCACAGGCGGAATTTCCAGAACGGACATATCTCTGATGCCTGTCATAGCCATATTGAGAGTACGGGGAATAGGTGTAGCCGAAAGGGTGAGAACATCCACCAGAGGGAATTTCTCCTTCAGCTTTTCCTTCTGTGCCACACCGAAGCGCTGCTCCTCATCGACGATGAGCAAACCTAAATCCTTGAACTCCACGCTTTTGGCAATAATGGAGTGAGTACCTACTATAATATCTATACTGCCCCTTTTGAGGGCTTTTTTTATTTTCGTTCTGTCAGACTGACTGCGGAAGCGGGAAAGCATATCTATCTCTATAGGAAAGCCGTCAAATCGCTTCTTTATGGTCTGAAAATGCTGAAAAGCGAGGATAGTGGTAGGCACTAAAATGGCACACTGCTTACCGTCAGCCACACACTTGAAGGCCGCACGCAGAGCCACCTCGGTTTTTCCGAAGCCTACATCTCCGCAGAGAAGACGGTCCATAGGGCTCGGTCTTTCCATATCACGCTTAATTTCATTTACAGCCTCTAACTGGTCGTCAGTTTCCTCAAACTCAAACCGTCTCTCGAAGTCGTTCTGCATATCCATATCGGCAGAGAAAGCGAAGCCCTGTGAATTAAGTCTTGCAGAATAAATCTTCGTAAGCTCTGCCGCCATATCCTTGACGGCGCTTTTAACACGGGAGCGTGTTTTCTTCCATTCGTCACTGCCCAGACGGTTAAGCTTAATGACCTTATCAGTGTCCTTGGGCGAAATATACTTCGCTATAAGGTCCAGCTGTGTGACAGGCAGATAAAGGACATCGGTGCCTCTGAAATTAATCTTAATGAAATCCTTTATCTTGCCCCCTACGGTCATAGTGGTAATTCCGTCAAAAATACCGATACCGTGAACGGCGTGTACCACATAATCGCCGCGGGCTATTTCTTCAAGAGAGGTTATTCCCTTTCTGCCCTTAAAGGCGGGATTTACCTTTCTCTGCTGTTTTTCCACGGCTCTTCCGTAAGTAAACAGAGCAAACTTAAGGCTGTTATATTCTATACCTGAGGAGACACTGCCCGCTATTACACTGACGGTCTTTTCGGGGAATTCGGCGGGAATGACAGGGAAATAGTGACTCTTTATTCCTTCCGTTTCAAGGTCATAGGCAAGCTCTTTGGCGCTCTTTTCCGTACCTGCCATAACGGCACAGGTAAAGCCCATTTTCATCAGAGGCTGTAAGTCCTCCATAAGGAAGGAAAGTGTGCCGTCCCAACGGGAAAGAAGAGACGCATTTATGCTGACAAGAGATTTAACAGGTGTATCAAAGGAGCCTCGTGCAAGGTTATCCATATAAACGGTACTGCCTTTTTCGTAAAAAGAGAGAACCTCATTCCACGTAAGAGTGAAGGTATCGAGACCCTTTGTGAGTATTCCTTCCTCAAACAGTGCCTTTATATCCTCGGTGAAAAGTGCTGATACGGAATTGAATTTCTGCTTTACCGAGGAGCTTTCACAGACGAAAATCAGGCTGTCCTGCATATAGTCAAAGATAGTTTCCTTTTCACTGTAGGCTAAAGAAATATATTTATCGTTAGCTACACTCATAAAGTGAGAGAGCTTATCTATATCCTCATTTATGAGAGCCTTCGCCTTTACACTGCCCTTACCCTTTACGGAAGGAAGGAACTCCTCGAGGCGTCTTTTCATTTCCTCAGGTGAATCGAAAAGGACCTCACGGGAGGGTGTGATTTTCACTGAGTCAAGATTTTCCTTCCGTCGCTGACTTTCCGTATCGAAGGAAGAAACGGAGTCCACCATATCACCCCAGAATTCGATTCTGACAGGGCTTTCGTTTCCCGGAGGAAAGATGTCGAGTATGCCGCCTCTGAGAGAAAACTGTCCCGTGCCTTCCACCTGCTCGGTACGTGTGTAACCTGCGGAAAGAAGTGCATTGACCGCTTCGTGAGTAGACAAATCCTGTGATACCTCTATTTTGAATGAGCGCTTTTCCAGCTCACTGCGGGGTATGGTTACCTGCATAGCCGCCTCGATACTGCACAGGGCGAACTTACACTCACCGTCTAAAATATTCGTAAGCACACCCATTCTCTTCTGCTCGAAATCGAGAGACTTGCTCTCACTTTCACGGAAGCGGAAATCACGGGCAGGGTATAACTGGGCACCGTCACTGAAGGCAGAAATATCCTTGCAGAGCTTGGTGGCTTCGCCTTCATCGGGACAGATGATAAGTGCCTTTTTCCCTGTTTCCTTCACGAGAGAGGCAATATAGTGGGCTTTATGAATACGGGAAAGACCGATAACGCCGAAAGGATGTACCCCCCGACGTATATTATCTTTAATTTTCAGATATTCTTCGCTCTTACTGAGGATTTTTTCGAAAGCTGACATAAGAAATCCTCCTTCGGTGCCTGTGCACCTTGTTTGTCTATTATATTACATTATTGCGAGGAAATAAATAGTTTCAGGGAAAAAAGTAAAAAAAGCTTTTTTTATGTGTAGGGGTGGGACTGTGAGGTTTGTGGTAATTCGCGGACACGGCACATTGTAGGGGATGGCGCCCTCGACATCCCGATTTGTAGTTTTCAGTTCAAAAACATTCAGTTGTCATTGCTTCGCAGAGTTACTTTTGTTTCGACAAAAGTAACCAAAATCATACTTTTGTCGGAAACCGTCCGAACGCAGAAAAATAACTGAGTAAGGTGTAATAAGCTGATTTTCATTACTGCTTTAATCTGCCATACAAATAAAAACAAAGTAGCAAGTCTACCGTTATTTTCAGTTCTATCATTTGCCTTACCGACTGAATGAGCGTACGAGGTGCTTTTACTATAAGCCCTACAGGAAAATCGCTGCCTTAGCTCCCTCATCGCACAGATATTTTGTCTGGTAGGGAAGTGTCTGCGACACTTCGCGTTTCATCTCCTCAGGTACCTCCGCTCCGACATTCGCTTCCCGCTCTGTGTGCTTTTAATCTTTGTTCTACGGAAAGCTCCGAAAAAAAGAAATGCAGGTTAGATTAAACTTACCTGTAAATCCGAAGCCTTATCGGCTGTCTGCACACCTGCCACGGTGTGCCC
>JAZNMU010000045.1:0-6545 GCA_045579865.1 Acutalibacteraceae bacterium | reverse complement strand
TTCTTGACCCCGCTCTTTTAAGACCTGGCAGATTTGACCGTCAGCTCACTGTAGGTGCTCCCGATGTAAAGGGCAGAGAAGAAATTCTTAAGGTAAGTCGGAGGCCAAGCGGTCTTAGGAAGACAATGACTAGACCCAACTCCTTGGCTCACAGAACGACATGGCTACGATCCGACTTCCTGATATTCTTGACCCCGCTCTTTTAAGACCTGGCAGATTTGACCGTCAGCTCACTGTAGGTGCTCCCGATGTAAAGGGCAGAGAAGAAATTCTTAAGGTTCACGCAAAGAACAAACCTCTCGCTCCCGATGTGGACCTTAAGGTTATCGCACAGTCTACTGCAGGCTTCACAGGTGCAGACCTCGAAAATCTTCTTAACGAAGCGGCACTTCTTGCAGCAAAGAGAAATAAGAAAGCCATCACTATGAACGAAATCGAGGAAGCCACTATCAAATGTGTAGTAGGTACCGAAAAGAAATCACGTAAGATGAGCGATAAGGAAAAGAAACTTACTGCTTACCATGAAGCAGGTCATGCGCTTGCTACTTACTTTACTCCCGGTCAGGATCCGGTTCATCAGATTTCTATCGTTCCCACAGGCATGGCAGGCGGCTTTACTATGAGTCTTCCCTCAGAGGACAGAAGCTATCGCTCAAAGAACGATATGCTTGATGACATCGTTGTTCTTCTCGGCGGTCGTGTGGCTGAAAAGGTGGTTATCGGTGACATTTCCACAGGCGCTTCCAATGATATAGAAAGGGCTACAGACATCGCAAGAGGTATGGTAACCCGCTACGGTATGAGTGACGAGCTCGGTCCCATTATGTACGGCTCATCAAACCATGAGGTATTCCTCGGTAAGGATTACAGCAACATCAGAAACTATTCCGAGCAGATTGCCTCCGATATCGATGCAGAGGTCAAGAAAATTATTCTCGACTCTTACGACAGATGTCACAGCATTATTGAAGGTAATCTTGATAAACTTACGGTCGTGGCCGAATACCTTATCACACACGAAAAGGTTGACGGTGAAACCTTCCTGAAACTTATGAACGGAGAGAATACTGATTCTTTCGAAGTTAAAACAGAAACTGTAGTTTCAGAAGGAACAACTGACACTGATATTGACGAATAATATTTATGCCTTGCTTACTTTAAGCGAGGCGTATTTTTATAATTTATTAAAAAATAAATTTAATAAATTATTGAAAATGTATTGCTGTTATGGTAAAATGAAAAAAATAATAGGAGAAATATGTAAAGAGGTGAAAATATGAGTAGTGTTTCAAAAGAACATGTAAAGCAGAATTGCGGTGCCGCCTATATGATAACAGCATCTCTCGGTCTTGTTCTGATTATTGCGAGTGTGGTTTTATATAAGTTTGTTCCTGTTTCCGATATAGCAAACGGAATTGAGCATTCAGCTAAGGACGGTCTGCTTTTGCTTGCCGCTTCTCCAATATGTGCATTTGTAGCGGCTGTTGCATATATTGTGGGCGGTCTTACGGATAAAGCACTTGTGAAAAACTCTGTGGTCCAGCTTGTTATTTTTATTGTTTCTGCTGTGCTCCTGGTTTTTGTGTTCAGTACATCGGTTGCTTTATTGTTTGAGCAGATGTCTCTCGGCTTTGTGGCACCGTTGGATAACACAATATGGGAAACTCTCGGCATAGTTAACTTTTTTGCCGCTGCTTTATATGCTGCAGGTAATATTTATATCTTCGCTACGGCGAAAAAGTAATTGCGTAAGCGGGCGTTTATTAACGCATTAATAAATAACTCTTATATGAGGTGCATTATGAATAAGGACAAAAAAATTTATACCATTGCAACTGCTCACCTTGACACGGTGTGGAACTGGGACTTTGAGCATGTAATCAAGGTTTGCATTCCTGCTACTCTTGATGAAAACTTCAAGCATTTTGAGCAGTATCCCGAATATCAGTTTAACTTCGAGGGTTCTTACAGATACGAGCTTATGGAGGAATACTATCCCGAAAAGTTTGAACAGCTCAGAAAGTATATCGAAGAAGGCAGATGGAATGTTACGGGAAGCAGCTATGAAAATGGTGATGTAAACGTACCGTCACCCGAAGCTCTTTTCAGAAACATCCTTTACGGTAACAAGTACTTCGAAAAGAAATTCGGTAAAAAGAGTAATGATATTTTCCTTCCTGACTGCTTTGGCTTCGGATGGGCTCTTCCTTCCATTATTGAACACGCAGGCATCAAGGGCTTTTCTACCCAGAAGCTTTCCTGGGGCAGTGCCTACGGTATACCCTTCGACATAGGCTGTTGGTACGGCGTAAACGGTAAATATGCCCTCGCATCTCTCAACGCAAAATCATACTGCACCACCTTTAAGAAGGTACGTACAAACAGCGGACTTACTAAAAAGCTCGATAACAATATAAAAGAATATGACCTTCCCGTAACCTACGCCTATCATGGTGTGGGCGACGTAGGCGGTGCTCCGAAGGAGCAGTCTGTTAAAACCGTATGCGAAGAGATCAGAAAGAACGACTCTTCTGAAATCAAGGTTGTTTCTTCTTCTCCCACAGAGTTTTTTGATGACATTTCTTCTCTTTCACAGGCTGAAATCGAAAAACTTCCTAAATGGGAAAACGAGCTTCTTATGACCGACCACGGTGTTGGTTCATATATTTCCAGAGCCTTCAGTAAAAGATATAACCGCCGCAACGAGGAAATTGCCGATATGGCAGAGCGTATGGCTGTAGCTGCCGAAGCACTCGTCGGTGCTGAATATCCCAGAACAGAAATCGACAAGGGCTGGAAGAGAACTATTGCTCACACCTTCCACGATGACATTACAGGTACATCTGTAGAAAGAGTATATCAGCGTTCATGGAACGATTATGTTCTCAGCGCTAATCAGCTTTCAAACGCTTATGAAGGTGCTGCAGCAGAAATCATCAAAAAGATGGATACCTCCTGGACTAAGGGTACTGCTATCGTTATCAATAACACTGTTGAACACGGCAGAATGGGCGAAGTTGACCTCGTTATTAATGCAGGTCAGAAGGAATATGTGCGTGTATTTGATAAAAACGGTAAAGAAATTCCTTCTCAGGTAAATTACATTAAAGACGGTAAAATGTCTGTAAGCGTCGCTGACTACATTCCCGCTCTCGGCTTTAAGGTGCTCGATGTTGTTGAAAGCGATGTGCCCTGTAAAATAAATACAGGTCTTCGTTGTTCAGGACGTTCAATCGAAAACTTCAAATACATCGTTACAGTAAACTCTGACGGCGACATTTCATCAATTATCGATAAAACTCTCGATGATACCGAAATTCTGAAAAAGCCCATCAGATTTGAGCTTAATAAGTACGACGGTGCAGGCGAATATGCTGCCTGGGAGTTAAGATATAAGGAAGTGTGCAAATATCCCTGGGAGTTTGCAGGTAAGGGTAAATGCACTCTTATCGAGAAGGGTCCCGTAAGAGTAACACTCAAGGTAGAGCAGAAAGTAAGCAAATCCACCTTTACATATTATGTTTCTCTTGTTGCAGGCTGTCCTTATGTTTCTGTACGCAATGAAGTGGAGTGGAGGGAATTCAGAAGAACTCTTCATAACGGCTTCTATTTCAATGTAGGCAACAAAAAGGCGACTTTCGACCTCGGTCTCGGCGCAATTAGAAGAGAAAAGGCAAACAAAAAGCTTTATTCAGTACCTGCACAGAGATGGGCAGATATTACTGATAAATCAGGCGTTTACGGTGTTTCCGTATTCAGCGATTCCAAATACGGCTGGATTATGAAGGATGAAAAGAGTCTCCGTCTCACGGTTCTTCATTCACCCAAGCAGTATTACAGACACGACAGTGTTCAGGGTATGATGGACTTCGGTCTTAACAGATACGGCTATGCAATCTATTCCCATAAGGGTGAATACGATAACGGTACACAGCTTAATGCACGTTTCTTTAATCAGCCTCTCACCGTATTTGTCACAAACAACCATTCAGGCGTTCTCGCCAGCGAATATTCCTTCGGTGCCATTAACGATAAGGATGTTATCGTCCGTGCTATCAAAAAGGCTGAAGCAGACGACTGTTATATTGTCAGATTCAATGAAGGCGCTAACAAGAAAGTCAGAGGCGTTGAGTTTACTCTTGGTAAAGGCATCGCTACTGCCAAGGCCGTAAACGGTATGGAAGAGGATATAGGACCCGCTACTGTCGTTGACGGCAAACTTGTATTTGACCTTGATCCCTATGAGGTTAAATCTTTCGCTATCACTCTTAATGACTGTAAAGTAGCAAGTAAGAACGCTCCCTCAAAGGTTGAGCTTCCCTATAATATTGACGTTGTTACCTTTAACCACAACAGAGACACTACTGCTATTCCCACTATCAATGTTTCTATTCCCGGTGAACTCGTACCCAAGACAATCGAGTGTGCAGGTGTAAAGTTTGAAACAGGCGATATCTGGGGCGAAGGCAATAATGCTCTTATCTGCGCCGGTCAGCAGATCAATGTTTACGGCAAAAAGCTTTATTTCGTCGGTGCTTCTCTCTACGGTGATAAGGTTTATGAATTTAAAGTTGATGACGAAACCGTTCCCGTAAAGGTGCAGTCTATTGACGAAAGAATCGGTAAATGGGATCTTTATAACCTTGCCGAGGTTGCCAATATAAAAACTGATAAGCTCGCTATCGAATATACTCATACTCACTCACCTCAGGGAGATAATGTAGCTGCACAGATTTACTTCTTTATGTATGAAATCGATACCTCAAAGGGTTCAGTTGTAACTCTTCCTGAAGATAATGGTCTCATTATTCTTGCTGCTGCACAGAGTAACGAGGAAGAGTATGCTAAACTTGAATCTGCTCTTTATGACAGGATCAGTGACAGAAAGTTTGATTATCAGATGTCACGCAAGGAAAAGAAGAATCATAAAAAGCAGATGAAAAAGTGGAAGAAAACTCCTAACAAATCATAAAAAACTACAATCCCTGCTTTTCGGCAGGGATTGTTGATTGAAAAGGTTGATTATATGAGTACAATTAAATCTAACTGCCACACCCATACAAATTACTGTGACGGCAAAAATATAGCCCGTGAAATGATTGAAGGCGCAATTGAAAAGGGCTTCACAACTCTCGGCTTTTCGGGGCATGTGCCGATGAATTTTCCAAATGAATGGGCAATGACACAGGAAAATATCGATCAATACTATACGGAAATCAATTCTCTTAAAAAAGAATACGCAGATAAGATTGAAATTCTTTGCGGAATAGAACTCGATTCGGATTATGAGCTTAAAAAGGAGTATGACTTTGATTATATTCTTTCTTCTGTTCATCAGATTCACGGCAAAAAGAGGATTTATGCCATCGACTATACCGCTGAAGAGCTTTCTGAATGTGTTGATGTTGAATACGGTGGAGACTGGAACAAAATGGCAGATGAATATTTCGAAAATTTTGCCACATTCGTCGTAAAAGAGAAAACCGATGTGGTAGGCCACTATGACCTTATCACCAAATTCAACAAGAATTACTGTCTCTTCGATGAAAATGCTCCTGAATACCGTGAAAGTGCCCTCAGATGGGTTGATTATATTATTGATAATAAGCCTGAGGTTGTTTTCGAGGTAAATACTGGTGCGATGTTCCGTTGCGGTAATGAAACTCCTTATCCCGCGCCCTTCATTCTTAAAAGAATAGGGGAGAGGGGTGCAAGAGTTACGGTAACAAGTGATGCACACTGTGTCGAAGCACTTGATTTTATGTTCGAAAAGGCAAGATTGTATTGTAAAAACTGCGGAATTGACAGTATATGGCATCTTACCGAGAAAGGCTTTACCGAAGAAAAACTTTAAAATATTCTCTTTGAATATTGACAATAGACACGTAAAATATTAAAATATAGGTAGCTAAGAAAAAGAGGTGTTATTTATGAGTAAAGACGAAGAACTTTATATGGAAGACATAGTCAGCGTTATTGACGATGACGGTGTAGAGCATTATTTTGAGGAAATCGACAGAGTTGAAACAGAGGAAGGAAACAGATATGTTGCTCTTCTTCCAATATATGACGATGAAACTGAAATTTTAGACGATGACGGAGAAGTTCTTATCCTTAAGGTTATGGAAGAGGACGGCGAAACCTATCTTGTCCAGATTGAGGACGAAAAGGAATTTAACGAAATCGGCAATATCATCGAGGACAGACTTATAGAAAAATATGAAGCTGAGGATTCAGCAGAATAATCCCGAATGAACTGAATAGAATAATAATATCCTGCTTTGTTCGATAATTATGATAGTTATAACCCAACACGTAACTAAACGGAGAGATGCTTTGTCAGCGGATTGCAGACCTCCCGCCTTTTGGCGGACGAAGGGAGCGTGAACCTGACTCGCTATCACCACCCTGCTTTTAAGCAGGTTATACACATCATTTCCGGCAAAGCGGGATATATTTCGTTCACTTATTCACTATTACATATTACTTCTTACCTCAAAATGCGGGTATGGTGGAATTGGCAGACACGCAAGATTTAGGTTCTT
>JAZNMU010000044.1:0-8013 GCA_045579865.1 Acutalibacteraceae bacterium | reverse complement strand
AGTGCTATCGTAGACAGGCATAAGGTCAAAATAAAGGCTATAGCCAACGGCACTAAGTAAATTACCTTCAGGGTTACGCTGTGATTAAAAGGGCCGAGTGCCAAGGGCTGAGGGCCGTGGTTTTATGAATGCTAAGGGCCGAGGGCCAAGGGATATTAAAAATCTTGACAAACTCAATTAAAAGTGATAAAGTATATAGGCTTAATTTTAAAATAAGGATTGGTGAATAATATGTCAGGCCATTCAAAATGGAGTACCATTAAAAGAAAGAAAGAAAAGACTGACGGCGCGAGAGCTAAAATCTTCACAAAAATAGGCAGAGAAATTTCCATCGCTGTCCGTGACGGCGGTCCCGACCCTGCATCAAACTCAAAGCTCAAGGACGTTATTGCCAAGGCTAAGGCAAACAACGTTCCCAACGATAATATCGAAAGAATCATCAAAAAGGCTTCCGGCGAAGCAGGCGGTGCAAACTACGAGGCTATTATGTACGAAGGCTACGGCCCCTCAGGTATCGCAGTTATCGTAGAAACCCTCACTGATAACCGTAACCGTACTGCAGGCGAAATGCGTCACTACTTCGACAAGAACAAGGGCAACCTCGGTCAGCAGGGCTGTGTTTCCTTTATGTTCACACGCTACGGTGTAATCGTTATCGAGGCTGAGGATGTGGACGAGGATCAGCTTATGGAAGATGCTCTTGAAGCAGGTGCAGTTGACTTCATCACCGATGAAGAGGACATCTATGTAGTTCGTACGGAGCCTAACGACTTAGGTGCAGTCCGTGACGATCTCGACGCAAAGGGCTACAAGTTCGTTTCTGCTGAGGTGGAATACATTCCCAACACAGAAACTGCTCTTTCAGATCCCGACGATCTTAAGTGCATGGGCAAACTTTTAGATATGCTCGAGGATAATGACGACGTACAGAATGTATGGCATAACCTTGAGAATGAGGATGACCTTCCCTGAGTTATTCTGAATGAATAATGAATAGTGAATAATTGCGGTCGCAGGGGAAACTTGCGACCATATTTTTTGTTTGCGATGCAAAGGGAAGTTAGCGATGAAACAAATGTTACACATTGACATCAATAATGCTGCTTGCTATAATTGAAATATGAAAGGAGAATGTATATGATACTCAAAGCTAATTATAATAAAACAGAATCAGACTACAAATTAGACGGATTATCTCTCCGTCTGAATTTTAATGACATTGATAATGCAACTGCCCAAAAGATAATAGATAAAATCATAGATTTTTCATATACAAATCTTCACAGTGATAATTGCTATTATGTATCCTTTGATTCTAAAGGAAATATGAGGCTTCCGAAAAAATTTGAAGTTTCAGCCGAAAAAGTTAACCCTTCATACAGTGTTTTAGGAATGATTCTTCCTGACAAAAAATTACGACGCTCCATAATGGAAGAACCTCTTTTTGATATTTTTTCTCACAGACCTATGGTAAGTGAAAGCGACCTTTTAGAATATCTTTCAAAAGAACCCATCCGTGAAACCGAAAGCGGAAACAAGGAAGATTTTACCATTACCTTTAACAAAGAAAGTTGGGATGATGTTTTTTCCTTTGAGTGTGTCATAAAAGTAAGTCGCTATTCACTCGAATACAGCTACGATGCACTTGTTTGTTTGTACAACGACTTAATCAGATTTTTCAGCACAGGCCATAATTTGTTCTCTTCGTACATAGACTTTTGTGATATGGTGAATGACACTCCGTTATATGAGTACTGCTACGATGCCCTTTTAACCGACAAAGAACGATATGAAAATTTACGCTCTTTTTCATGGGGCGGATATATTACAAACGAGCTTTTGAAAAGCAAAGAAGACTTATTTGAAGATATAAAACCATTTATGAACTACGAAGAATTGTCCGACGGAATACTTTACTATAACAAAATACCCTTAGAACAATACGACCTGAAAGAACAAAAGAAAACTTATAAAACTTTCAGAAAATATTTTACTGAAAGTTACGGAATAATACCTGCTGAACATCTTATACAATCAGGATTTCAGCCTTGCGAGGATGAAATCTACTTGTTCAGGGACATCGTTTGTAAAAATGACATTTATGTATGTTTTTCTAACGGTATAGATTTAAAAGAAATAATTGATGAAATCGATGAATTCGAATATATCAAAACATTAAAAACAACTTAAACTTTTTTCAAAAAACATCTGTAAAGCTCTTGACTTTTACAGATGTTTTTAGTATAATATGCAAGCTGTAAAGTAAATCTTCTTTACAGATACGGAAATGAGGGGTGAAATAATGGCTAAAAATCTTGATGTTATCATGCTTTTTGATACCTACGGTGAGCTTCTTACTCAGAAGCAGCAGGATTTTATCAGCTATTATTACAACGATGACCTCTCTCTTGCCGAAATAGCAGAGAACGAAGGCATCACCCGTCAGGGTGTCCGCGATGCTATCAAAAGAGCGGAAGCACAGCTTTTCGCCTTTGAGGAGCATATCGGTCTCTGTGAGCGTTTAGAGAAAATGAGAAAGGGTCTTGCCGAAATCAGCGAGCTTACCTCGGTTATCAACGAGGTCAACCGCAGAACCATCCTTTCCCGTGAAATCAACGACGCAGTGGCGAGAATTTCCGTTTTAACACAGATGATTGGCGAATAAACCCGAAAGGATTGATTCAGATGGCATTTGAAGGTCTTTCAGACAGACTGGAAGCCGCCTTTAAAAAGCTGAAAAGTAAGGGGGCCCTTACCGAAAGCGATGTAAAGGAAGCCATGAGAGAAGTTCGTCTTGCTTTGCTTGAAGCTGACGTTAACTACAAGGTCGCCAAAGACTTCACTAAAACCGTAACCGAAAGAGCTGTCGGCGAAAAGGTTATGGAAAGTCTTACCCCCTCACAGATGGTTATCAAAATCGTCAATGAGGAGCTTACCAATCTCATGGGCGGTACCAAGTCAAGACTCAATACAGCCAACCACCCTCCCACGATCGTTATGATGTGCGGTTTACAGGGTTCAGGTAAAACCACCCACAGTGCGAAACTCGCGCTTATGCTTAAAAATCAGGGCCACAGACCTCTGCTCGTAGGTTGTGACGTTTACCGTCCCGCCGCTATCAAACAGTTAGAGGTTGTCGGTGAAAAGGCAGGCGTTCCCGTTTTCCAGCTCGGTCAGATTGACCCGGTTGAGATTGCACGAAAGGCTGTCGCTCACGCTAAGGACCACGGATATGACTATGTATTCCTTGATACAGCAGGCCGTCTCCACGTGGATGAAGAGCTTATGGAAGAGCTCAAAAACATCAAAAGTGAGGTTCATCCCCACGAAATTATGCTCGTAGTTGACTCTATGACAGGTCAGGACGCAGTTAATGTCGCCACCTCCTTCAATGAGGCACTGGGCATCGACGGTCTTCTCCTTACAAAGCTCGACGGTGACACCCGAGGCGGTGCGGCACTCTCAGCCAGAGCCGTTACAGGTAAGCCCATCAAGTTCGTAGGTACAGGTGAAAAGCTCGAAAACTTAGATGTTTTCCATCCCGACCGTATGGCTTCAAGAATCCTCGGTATGGGTGATATGCTTTCTCTTATCGAAAGAGCCGAACAGCAGCTCGATGAAAAGAAAGCCGCAGAGCTGGAAAGAAAGCTCCGCAAAAACAAATTCGATCTTAACGACCTTCTGGACCAGCTTCAGCAGGTAAGAAAAATGGGTCCCATCAAGGATATGCTTAAAATGCTTCCCGGTGTGGGCAAAAAAATCGACGAGGTAGAAGTGGACGAAAGACAGTTTGACCGTGTTCAGGCTATCATCCTCTCCATGACTCCTCAGGAAAGAGCTAAGCCCGACATCATAAATCCTTCCCGTAAGAGAAGAATCGCCGCAGGCTGCGGTATGCAGGTCGAGGATGTCAACCGCCTTTTAAGTCAGTACAGACAGATGCAGAAAATGTTTAAGCAGTTCGGCGGTAAAAATACAAAGAAAATGCAGAAAAGAATGAGAAATATGCCCGGCATGATGAACGGAATGAACGGCATGGGCGGTTTCCCGATGTAAGTTAAATGCACGAAAGTGTTAAAATATCAAATTAAAAAATTATTTTATTGGAGGTCATTAAAATGGCAGTAAAAATCAGACTTCGCCGTATGGGCGCAAAAAAGGCACCTTTCTACCGTGTAGTAGTAGCAGATTCAAGATATCCCCGTGACGGTCGTTTCATCGAGGAAATCGGTTACTACAACCCCATGAGAGAACCCGCTGAAATCAAAATCGACGCTGAAAAGGCTCAGAAGTGGATCGCTAACGGCGCACAGCCCACAGACACTGTTAAGGCTCTTCTTAAAAAGTCCGACATCATTAAATAATTCCGGAGGTCGCCACTTTGAAAGAGTTACTTATATCTATTGCGAAGGGCTTGGTTGACGAGCCCGAAAAGGTAACTGTTGACGTTGACGACATTAACGAAGAAGGCGTAGTAGTCTACCACCTTCACGTTGCTCAGGACGATATGGGTAGAGTTATTGGTAAGCAGGGCAGAATTGCAAAGGCTATCAGAACTGTAATGCGTGCAACTGCAAACAGAAGCGACAGTAAGATTTCCGTAGAAATCGACTGATTGACAAAAAATTATTCCTCACTGAAAGGTGGGGAATTTTTTTACCTCTCCGTCAACCTACGGTTGCCACCTCTCCTTTCAGGCGAGGCTTTGAAAATGTCATCTTGAGCATAGCGAAAGATCTTTCACATTCGTTCAAGATGACACACAAACTGCATTTGTGAAAATGAAATTTTTGGTGTTTACAAATTTTAAAAACTATGCTATTATGCAAACGGTGATGAAAATGAAAGTTAAAACATTCAGGAACATATGGATTGCTATAGCTATTTTAAGCACTATCTTTTATGTCGAAGCGGAAGACAAACTGCTTCCTTTGATATTTAATGCACAGGTTCCTACGCACTATGAATTTGTGCCTTTTATCGGATTTCTTCAGATACTCCCCTTGCCTTTCGCCCTACTTTTTTTCTGGTCATTATTCAGAAGCTACCTTTATAACCCCATAAGCAAAAAGGCTTTCCGCCTGTTCACTTCTCTGTTTGTATTTTTATTGATATTACCGTTTCTTTTCTATCCCTGCAGAACTGAAATTACCGCCGACACCATTACAAAACATAAACTTACCGGACAAGTCAGTCAAGTTTATCATATCGAAGATACAGAAAGTGTGGAAACAGGACTGTCGGTTCAGAGCAGTGCAGGAAAAAGAGGAATCAGAAACTATCTGTACTTTACATATAAAATCAACTACAAGGACGGCAACACCTACGAGCTTGCAGATATGCCTGACGCTATATGGTGGGAAATCGTAAAGCAAACAGATACCTATATCCGAGAAAACAAAATACCAAAAAAAATACACGGTCAGGTATATTACGACAGATTACTTGATTTCAATAATTACTCAGATTTCTTTGAACACAGAGATACACTCGGTTTCACTTTGAATATACAGTAAGAATAAAAAAGCCAACAGCACTCAAATCAATGAGTGCTGTTTCATTTTACTTATTCCCCTTTATCAGCTTACTGAAATCGCTGTTAAAGAAGTTTTTCGTTGAATAAGGTATTATCACCGTTTCAGTATAACCCTTGGGATGAACCGAACAGAATATAAATCCGTTTTCCGAAAGTGCCGAGGCGGACTCATAGAAGGTCTTGCCTATTTCATCGGTGTCCTCGGGAATACCTATGGCAGCATCCTCTCCCTTGAGAAGACTTTCATAATCGTAGCCGTTGTAAATTCGGTAAATCACCTCATATACAAGATGATACTGAGCATCTATAATTTCCTTGCTTGAAAGGAAATTACCTGTCTCCACATCGATGATGTAGCCTTCGACTGTTCTTTCGGGAAGAATGATAAATTCCTCTGTCTCTTCTGCGGTGTCCTCGGCTGTGCTTGCTTTAGCCTGCTGAGGCTTATACTGTGAAAGTCCCTCCACGATGGAAATATAGCCGTCACGGTTGTAGGTAACTCTTGCCACAGCGTGAGTAACGTAGGGAAGGTCAGCCTTCTTTCCGCCCTTTTTAATGAACTTTTTGTAGTCCTTATCGGCATCCTCACACTGAAGTGTGTAGTTATTTATCAGCTCGGCATAAAGTCGGTTTACTTCCTTTTCACCTTCGGTGTTACCCTTAAAATAGGGGTATTCCACGTTATACTCAGCGTAAACGGTTCCGTCCTTTGCCACAGCCTGAATCGTTTTATACTCAATGGAATATGACAGCTCATTTTTTCCGCTTTCATCCTTTATCATAAAGCCGGTGGCATCAAAAACAGGCTTGTGAGAAATGAGGCTGAGCTTCCAGGGGATTTCGCCTTCTTTGGCTTCGGCATTTTTATCGAGGATAATATAAGCCTTAAGATAGCTGTTGTCCTCTTTTTCGGATTTTTCATCGTAAAAACTGCATTCCACATAATAGCTTCCGTTCTGTATACGCTTCGATGAGCTTACATCAGAAACAACCGTGGTGCTGAAAGCATAGTCGCCCTTATTGGCAAAGTAGTATCTGCCATCGTAGAAATAAAAATCCTTTTCATTGACATTATGGTTTATGTCAAAGCCGAAGGAATGAAGAATACGGTCCACCTTTTCGCCGTCAAGGGCATAAAAGCTGTAATCTCCGTTTTCGTTGGCAAAGCGTCCGTTAGGGTCAGCCTTGTTAACGGTAAGTTCGGGCGCGCCGTAAAAACGGCTGTAAAGTCCGCCCGCATCGTAAGGCCTTATGAACTCCATAACATCGACTATAACATCCTGTTCCCTGTCAAATCCGCTGTAGGCTGTTATGGAAATTTTGGAAAGATATTCCTCAAGCTCTGCTGTTTCAGAAAGAGAAAAGCCCGAAAGAGCCATCGCCATAACGCTGTCCTCATCCTTTTCGAAAACATCGGTACCGAGGCTTATGCCTGTAAGCGCTGCAATTACTACAAAAACAACAGACATAAGGGAAATAATGAAATTGAACGCTCCCTTTTCTTTTTTGGACATTTTTTTCATTTTCTGTCTTTCTCTCTGCTGAGGTGCCTGTAACTTTACTTCCTGTATCACAGGCTTTTCCTCCGCTTTAACGGGTTCCTCCGCCTTATAGACAGGAGGCTCAAAGCTCTCTTCCTCTTCTTCATCGGAATAGCTTTCATCAGAGGATGAAATGTCCTCAAATTCGCCCAGAGCAAGTGAAATTACTTCCTCTAAGTCTTTTTCTTTTTTCTCTGCCCGTGTGCTTACGGGAGTATCACATTCGGGGCAGACAGTAAGGTCATCGCTGAATATATTTGCACAGTTTTTACAAATCATTTCTTTAACTTCCTTTTCTCTGTATTGCTGCCACTTTTAGATTAAATCAAGAAGCTCTCTGATGCTTTCAATTTCTGCGGCGGTATTCTGTCCGAGACCCTTACCCTTGAAATCGCCGTAGTTCATTCTCACTACCTGCATATCGGCACCGAGAGCACCCTGAACATCGTTTACGGGATGGTCACCGACAAAAAGTGCTTCTTCATTTTTTACGCCTGCACGTCTGACAGCCTCATCGAAAATACGGCGGTCAGGCTTATAAATACCGATGTCGCCTGAAACTACTACCACATCAAACATATCTCTGATACCTGCTGTGTCGAGCTTTATGTTCTGCAGTGAAGATACACCGTTTGTGATACAGCCTAAAATATATCCCTTTTCCTTTATGGTTTTAAGCACATCCAGAGCGCCGTCAAGCATAACGATGTACTTACCGAAATCGTAATTGAAGGAGTCGTAAAGCTCCTGTAAGGGAGGATGGTTTTCCCATTTCCACAGGTCAATCATTTCAGGGAAATAAACCTCTCTGTCCTTGTAGCCCCCGTCCACGTGCTCTTCCATTTCGTCGAGCTTCTGAAGTCTTTCTTCTTCGCTTATGTCGGGGAAATATTTAGTAAGGAATGCTTCGCAGTAAAGTCTGTAAGCACCCTTTCT
>JAZNMU010000043.1:0-42776 GCA_045579865.1 Acutalibacteraceae bacterium | reverse complement strand
TCCTTCTGGAGTCTGAGCTGATAAGAGAGCGCCACACCCTCGAGAATTTCACCTTCATCGGCTGAGGATAAGGTTTCCTCAGTGAAATTCATATATTTTTCCTTAAGAGCGAGAAGACGCTTTATTTCTGCCTCCTGCGCTTTAAACAAGGAGTTATGCTTAGAATAAGCTCTTACAGCAAAGAAAAATATAACTGCCGCACCGACGCACACGCCCGCTAAAACGAAAAGCAGATAGCCGTGCTGTGATAACCATTCCTTCATTTTATAACATTCCTTTCGGTTTTACTGTAAAGCCTTGTAAATATCGCCCTTTTTGAGTCCTGTTTCCTTAGCCGCCTGCTTAGCCGCCATAGAAGCACCCATACCCTCTTCCATATACTTACGGGCAAGAATAAGAGCATCGTCGAGGGTTATTTCACTTTCCTCTTCCTCTTTTTTGCCTTCGATAACGAGTACGATTTCACCCTTAAGAGAGTTATCGGCGTACTTTTCAGAAGCGAGGGCAAGAGTAGTCTTGATAACCTCTTCGTGGATTTTCGTAATTTCTCTTACTATAGTAATTTCTCTGTCGCCTAAGGTTTCGTATAAATCCTTTAAGGTGGCGGCGAGCTTATGGGGAGCTTCATAAAAAATCATAGTTCTTTTTTCGTCACGGACTGAGGCAAGATGCTCTCTTCGGCTCTGCTTATTCATACTGAGGAAGCCCTCAAAGGTAAATCTGCCCACATTCATACCCGAAAGCGCCAATGCCGCCACAAAGGCAGAGGGACCGGGCACAACGCTGACCTTTACTCCCCTTTCGTGACAGAGAGCCACAAGCTCCTCACCCGGGTCGGAAACGGCAGGCATACCCGCATCGGTTATAATGGCACAGGTTTCACCGCTGAGAATACGGTCAACGATAATTTCGCCCTTTTCTCTGCGGTTATGCTCGAAATAGCTTATCATGGGCTTTTTAATACCGAAGTGATTTAACAGCTTAAGGCTTACTCTCGTATCCTCAGCGGCTATAAAATCTACCTTTTCCAAGGTTTCGAGTGCACGGGGAGAAATGTCACCTAAATTTCCTATCGGGGTGCCTACTACATAAAGCATACTCATTTTTTACTTTTACCACCTTATTGATGTCCGTCCATATAATCGCCGAACATACTTCTGAATTCGTCTGTATTAGTTCCGTCACTGTTTTTCATAATGAGGTCAGGTAATACGGTAACACCGCTTTTTCCGCCCTTTTTACCCTCGACCAGAACAAGCCAGGGTGCTTTACCCTCTGTCTGCTTCACGAAGCGTATCTTTTTAACCTCGACGCCTCCGCTTCGCATACTTACGATAATGTCGCAGAGTCTTTCGGGACGGTGGCACATACAGAAGCGACCGCCGTATTTAAGAAGCTTAGAAGCAGCTGATACGGCATTATCCACCGTACAGGTAACCTCGTGTCTCGCTATTCTTTCCGCCTCGCTGATGCTCTCAATTCCCGTACCTACAGGCTTATAGGGAGGATTCATAGTCACAAGATCAAAGGCACCCTCGGGAAGTACACCCTTAAGAGAGCGAAGGTCGCAGTTAACGGGAATTATTCTCTCTTCGATACCGTTATGCAGAAGAGACTTTTTCACCTGACCGATAGCCTTAGGCTGAATGTCAATGGCGTAAATTTTATTTGTTTCGCCCTTACACCATATAATAGGTATTATACCGCAGCCCGTACCCATATCGTAGGCGACATCTTTTCTTTTTATTGAAGCAAAGTTTGCAAGGAGAATGGCATCTGTGCCGAAAGTATGAGAAGCAGAAACTACTATCTCCATATTATTGCCTAAAGGTTCGATTTTTTCATCAGTGGCAAGATTAACCATAAAACATTCTCCTTTCATAAACACACTTTTTTGATTATAGCATAACTATGTAAAAAAATAAAGGGTTCTTATCAAATAAAAAACTGTCCGTTTTAAAGTCTAAAGCGGACAGTTTCATTCTTATCAGTCTTCCATATACTTTTCGATGATTTTAATAGCATCACCGAGAGTTTCAAGGTTAGCAACCTCACGGTCGGGAATTTCTACATCAAATTCATCTTCAATAGCAACAGCAATATTGATGAGCTCGAGTGAGTTAAGACCGAGATCACTTCTGATATTTGTATCTTCCGTAAGCTTTTCGGGATCGATGGAAACATAACGGCAGATAACTTCTCTCATTTTATCAAGCATTATTTTATCCTCCTTAAGATTATTTCCATTACATAATATACCAATATTGCTTATTTTGCAATAGTTTTTGTATATCTGTCGATAACTTTTTGTCTGATAACCTTTCTGGTGGAGTTCTTTTCGAATTCTTCGAAGGATACATAGACATTCTGTACCTTTCTGTAGGCGGGCTGACCCTTGTTTGAAGCAGCAACGTCTGCCTTGGTCTTTTCGATTATTTCTTCGTCGGTCATACCCTTGAGCTTATTTTTATCCACATAAACTGCTGCGGACATAACCACATTTTCCCTGCCGAGAATTTCAACCTTTTCTTCAAAGGCAACAACCTCAACTGCATAGAGAAGATTTTCCATAATGTTGCTTTCAACGGTTTCAGGGAAGATGTTTTCGCCGTTGGGAAGGATGATGAGGAACTTCTTTCTGCCTGTGATGTAAAGCTCGCCGTCCTCGTCAACTCTGCCGTAGTCACCTGTTTTGAACCAGCCGTCTTCTGTGAAGGAAGCCTTGGTTGCCTCTTCGTCCTTATAATAGCCCTGGGTTACGTTGTCACCCTTGACCTGAATTTCACCGATACCGTCCTCATCGGGGCTGTCAATTCTAAACTGTGCTCTGGGGAAAGCCTTACCTGCACAAAGAGGCTTCTTTCTGCCGTTTTTGTGAAGAGTAATCGTAGGTGATGCCTCAGTCATACCGTAACCGGAAATGATGTTGAAGCCGAGTTCGGAAAGATTTTTGATATGGTCAGCTCTGGCAGGCGCACCGCCGCAGGACATAGTGGGGAACTGACCTCCGAAGTTTTCTTTGATCTGCTTGAAAACGATAGGACGGATGTCGATACCGATTTCGAGAAGCTTATTACTTACCTTGATAGCCTTACGCATTACATCAGCCTTACCGCTTGCTTCAGCCTTAGCCCAGATACCGTTATAGATAGCTTCAAGAACAAGAGGAACAACAGCCATAGCAGTGGGCTTGAAGTCATTGATATTGGGAAGAATATTTTTAAGGCTGTCATTGATGTAAATAACACCGTACATATAAATTGCGGTGAGAATACTGCAGGAAAGCTCATAAACGTGGTTCATGGGAAGAATTGACATAGTGGACTGTTCGGGTCCGAGGAACTCTAAAAGTCCGTCTACGTTTGATGAGAAATTGAAGTGAGTGAGCATAACGCCCTTATTTGTGCCTGTAGTACCTGAAGTGAATACGATGGCAGCGAGCATATCACCTGTGATTTCCTTATCAATGAAGCGTCTGTCGCCTGCTTCGACGAGCTTTTTACCCATTTCTGCGAGCTCATCAACGGTAAGGAACTTGCCGCCCTCGGACTTTGCACCGGGAGTCATATTGAAGCAATACTGACAGCGGTCATCCTGCTCCATATGGAACTTTGCAGTTTCCTTATAGTTTTTGCTGTGGCAGAGAGCTACAGCGTCACCCTTTGAGATAAGCATACTGATATCCTTATCGGAAAGCTCCTTATCGATGGGAACTGCCACACCGCCGCCGCATACGATAGCATAGAACATAACGATCCAGCTGTAAGAGTTTTCGCTGACGATACCGATATGCTTACCGCCAAGACCCATTTCATAAAGAGCGGTACCGACATATCTTACTCTGTCGTGGAATTCCTTAACTGTGTAGCATACATCCTGTTTTTTGATTTTTTCCACAACGGCAACTCTGTCACCGAAGGCCTCACTTCTTACGAACATTTCCTTGATTGTAGAGCAGGGGCCCATATTGTGGATTTTGGCTCTGAGTTTCGCGATTTTTTTCTTTTCTTTTTTGCTGTGCTGAATAGTCATTTCTGATTCTCCTTAATAATTTTTCTGTTTCTTTAAAGTAATATATATTATTCCGTACACATATCGAGAAGCTCGCCGACTTTAATGTCGGGATTTTCGATACCTGCAAGGATTACTTTCATAGCATTTTCGTGAAGAGCCTGAATCTGCTCTTTATTAGAAAGCTTTACACGGTACATATAGCTGAGATTAAAACCTCTGTCAGAGGGATCGGTAGAGCAGATTACGTAAAGAGGTGTGAAATATCTGCCCAGGTCATAGGTCTTAAAGTCCATCTGAAGTCCGTGATCACCTAAATCAAAGGGTACTGGAATCCATGAGAACATAAGACAGGCAGGTCCCTGAATTAATCCGTAGTTAAACATATCTCTTGACATATCACGGGCAGTGATATAGGGATATTCAGAGTGGCGGTAAAGCTGAGTTCTGACATAAGTATACTCGTTTACACCCTCTGCGAAGGTTTTGTCTTCTCCGATGATGGTACGAACCTGAATGGGCTGAGTAAGACATCCGCTCATATTCTTTTCCTTCACAGTAGAACGCTTGGAGCAGGTCGCCATCATAAACACATCCTCGGTACGGTAGTTTATGGCTGAAACGTGACAGCGAAGACCGAACATAAAGAGGCTTTCAGGTGCAATGCTGTTTTTGATACAGTAGTCAAGAATCTTTTCTGCATCCTCGGTGCCGATGTGAGCTCTTATCATCTTACATTTGTCATAAATGGGATTATATGCGGCAGGGACACGGAGGTTGGGATCCTTTTTCTTCTTTCTCATCTTCTCAAGGAAAGCGGGACCGTGAACACCTGCATAGAAGGGCTCGCCACCTTTGGCGAAGTACTCTCTGTAGAAAGCCTCGTGCTTTTTCTGCTTCTTTTCATTTGTGATTCTCACGAGCTCTTCCTGTATGTATTCCTCATAGGAATTAAGAGGCTTGGGCATTTCAGTTCCGTAATAAAGATGTCTGTAAACGGAAATAAGATCAAAATAGAAAATCATTGATCCGAGAGCATCCATATTCAGGTGGCTTACGTTAAAATAGATACCGTTAGTGCCGTTGGCGTTTTTAAAGAAGTAAATTCTGAAGCATTCATCCTTAAGGAAGTACACGGGCTTCTGTGCATCAGCGGCAAAAAACTCCTCCTGCTGTTTTTCGTCACGGAAATATTTGCAGGGTACTTTATTCATTTTTAAAGAAGGCAGGAAGTACTGCTTGATGGAATTTCCGTCCTTTTTAAATCTCAGACGCAAGGAATCGTTTCTTTCAAATTCTATGTTAAGCGCTTTGGTAAGAACATCAAAATCCATATCCTCGTTAACAGTAAACGATGTGGGAATCTGGGTAAGCTGCTTACTGAAGCTGTACTTAACCATGAGATACATAGTCTGCTGTGACGGGATAAGATCGTAATATTTGTCGGGCGTGTATTTTTTCATATACTGCTCCTTCCTCCCCATTTTATTTAACTTTGTAATAATATCAAAAAGTATTATAAAAGTCAATGAAAAACTATTAATTTGTGTTACACTTTGTCAGAAATGCATCACGGTGATGCTAAATATAATATTTTTTCTTTTTATTTATTAACAAAATATTACCGGATGCAAAAAAACTACCGGTATTAACCGGTAGCATAATATTCAGTTTCTTCCTGAGCCGCGACGGGAATAGCCTCCGCCGTGCTTAGAATCGGAATTTCTTTTAAGGTCTGTCATTTTTTCATCACTGACCTGCTTGAAGCGTGCCATCATATCCTCAAAGGACATTGAATCATTATTCTGCTTAGGCTGACCCTGCCATACATTGGCACGGGCCGGTCTTTCACTTTTGCGCGGAGGACGGGCGTTTTCTTTTTTGGGTGTCTCCGAGGCTTTTCTGATGGAAAGGCTGATTTTACCCTCTTCGGAAATACCGACAACCTTAACCTTTACATCCTGACCTTCCTTAAGAAAATCTTTGATGTCCTTTACAAAGCTGTTCGATACCTCGGAAATATGTACCATACCGCTTTTGCCGTCGGGAAGACTTACAAAAGCACCGAAAGCTGTGAGACCTGTTACTTTACCTTCAAAAATTGCGCCAACTTCAATCATAAAAAGACCGAATCCTCCTAAAACTGTTTACCTTAATTATTCACCGAAGGATGAATTATAATATACCTTTTCGCCGGGCTTACAATAGCCGTACTCTTCTCTGGCAATTTTTTCAAAATATGCCTGATGATTTTCTTCTTTAAGGGTTTCGGAAATTTCAGAGCTTTCCACACTTACGGAGGTGGCAAAATTTTCAATCTCAGCCGCTTCACGGTTATACTCAGCCGCACGGGCATAGTTAGTCACACACTGCGAAAAAAGCAGTGCGGTAAACACAACGGCTACAAAAATCATTATTATATGAACTGTTTTTATTTCCCGTTTTTTGCTTTTTTTTGCTTCACTAAAACTTCTGACCGCCAAGCAAATTCACCCCTAAAAAAACTCAGTGCATAAACGAAAATACACCTACTGTTAATTATACAGATTTGTTTTTATTTTTCAAGAGTATTTTGCTAATATTAGAAAGTTTTTTTGATTTTTTTACTATATTTTTACCGCCAGACACTCTTTTTTGCCATTCAGACAGTTTTCCTTTGAAAAACACAGATACTCTCTCTGTAAAATTACAGAAAGGTTTCAATATATAAGACAGAATTTTTCTGATGCGGTTAAGATGTTTCAGATAATTCCCGAGTATATATTTTCCGAAAGAAAAATGAAAAGCTGTCCCTCCGAAAAGCTCGGCAAGCATAAGATTTATTCTTACCTGACCCGAATTATAAAGCACCATAAAGAAAAAGGACACAAGAGAAGCAACAAGAAAATACGCGGTGTCGAAAAAAACATACACACTTTTTCTTTCACCGAAGAGCATCCTGACAGCGCTGAATCCGTCATATATAATACCTAATAAAACTCCTACACCTATGGCTCTGCAGAATACGGTAAGCTGATTTACGAGAGGTTCGGAATAATTCATCGGAATACCTTAGAGAAAAAAGATGTACTTTTAGGCTGATTTTCCAAATAAGTGAGCGATGAAACAGTGCCGTCGATGGATAGCTCACCCGTATCCGTATTAAGCACGCTGATGTGAAGCCCCTCCCCTTTCACGGTCAGCTCACCGTAATCGGTGTAAGCAGTTATGAGATTTTCGTCAAAGGAATCAACGTCCGTAACTCCGCTTAAGGTCAGCTGGCTTCTGTCTTTAAGAATAAGACTGTGGGGCATTTTGATTTTATTTTCGGTCATAAAAAAACCTCCTTCGGAAAAAGTTTATTCCGTAAGGAGATTTTATATGTCACAGATCAGATAATTTCGTACATCAGACCTGCATCGTTTTTAGTAGCGTGTTCAGTAACGATAAGCACACGGGCTTTAAGAAGATTTTCGCCCATCTGTATTTCGATTACATCCCCTACCTTCACGTCGTAGGAAGCTCTTGCAATTTTTCCGTTAACCGTTACGTGCTTGGCATCGCATACTTCATTGGCGATTGTTCTGCGCTTTATAAGGCGTGAAACCTTAAGATATTTGTCGAGTCTCATTTTTATCACCTGAAAATTCTACAGCTTAAAAATTCAGGACTGTTCCGAAGAACAGTCCAAAATTTTAATTATTTTACAGCGTTCTTGAGTGCTGCGCCTGCCTTGAAGGAAGGAAGCTTTGCAGCTGCGATTTCGATAGCTTCGCCTGTCTTGGGGTTGTGGCCTGTTCTTGCTGCTCTTTCCTTAACTTCGAAAGTACCGAAGCCGATGAGCTGAACCTTATCGCCCTTAACGAGAGCTTCTTCGATGGAAGCGAGAACAGCTGTGAGAGCCTTGTCAGCATCCTTCTTTGAAATTTCTGCCTTTGCTGCAACTGCATTAATTAATTCGGTTTTATTCATTTTTGTTTTCCTCCAAAAATATGATTTATTTTTCCACGGGTTTAGTCCCGATTGGATACTAAGTTTTTCTTCGCCTGAAGCCACAGTTTGTCCAGTTCCTCGATAGTGGAGCTTTTCATATCTATGTTTCCTTCAGCGGCAAGTCTTTCTACCTCAAGAAAGCGTGAAATGAATTTCTCTGTGGAAAGATTAAGTGCTTCTTCCGAATCCACATCAATAAATCTGGCTACGTTTACACAGGAGAAGAGAAGATCGCCGAACTCCTCGGTTATGTCATTCTGCACCCCTGACTTAATCGCTTCTTTCAGCTCTGCGATTTCGCTTTCGAGAGCCTCAAATGCGCCGTCAACGGTATCCCAGTCAAAACCTGCCTTTTTAGCCTTCTGCTGAATTTTCTGACTTCTCATAAGTGCGGGAAGCTCTTTGGGAACCTTCAGCATAGAAGAGCCCTGGGTTTTCTGCCCTTTACTCTTACGCTTTATATCGTCCCAGTTACTGAGCACCTCATCAGTGCCGTTTACCTTGACTTCACCGAAAACGTGAGGATGGCGCTCTATGAGCTTTTTACAGATGCCGTCACAGACATCGGAGAAATCGAAGGAACCGATTTCCTTTTCTATCTGAGCGTGAAAGACTACCTGTAAAAGCACATCGCCCAGTTCTTCCTCGAGTAAGGTTTTATCTTTTTTATTGATAGCCTCGATGACCTCGTAGGTTTCCTCAATGAAATCCTTTTTTATGCTTTCGTGACTTTGCTCTGCATCCCAGGGGCAACCGCCGGGGGCACGGAGTACAGCCATAATCTCAAGCAAATCATCAATACTGTATCTGTCTTTGAAAGTAAAATTTTCCATTACCTTTACCTCATTGTTCCTATTTTAACCTAATAATCCAAATTTTGCAAGGACTTTTGCAATTTTTTCTCCTTTCGGAAGCATTTCTATGTCATCTTTTACAATTCCTTTAAGTAAAAGTATAGAAACTGCATAAAAAACTGCGCCTACGCCTACTGCCAGAATGGTTGTAAGGCGACTTTCAATGGAGAGAACATCCACTAAAAGGTAGTCTGCACCCCATGCACCCGCACCGCACATTAATGCGGCAAGTAAGGGTTTAAGGAAAACGGAGATAAGATTTATCTTAACATCCACCGTCTTCGTAAGGATATTATAATTAATTAGTACCATTACGATGTAACAGATTGTTGAACTGATACAGGCACCCTTTATGTTAATATCCGGGTTTGCAATCATAATGAAGTTAAGTGCTATCTTTATTACGGCACCTATAGACATAGTAACTATGGGTACCTTCGTTTTACCTACTGCCTGAAGCATATTCGTAAGGGGTGATGCCAAGGCAAAAAGAGGAAGGGCAAGTCCGTATACAAACATCATAGGTGCGGCTGCGGGAGCGAATTCGGGGTTATTGCCGCCGTAAAGAAGGTCAAGTATCGGCTCGGATAAAACTGCGATACCGATACCTGCAGGCATAGCAATAAGCATAGCCACACGCATAGCCGATTCGACACAAAGCTTTATATCAGCCTTATTCTTAGCTGTCCATGCCTTAGAAAGGACAGGAATAGCACTGATACCGAGAGTGAGAGTAATAGTAGGAATAAGGTTTTTGATATTGATTACAGAGCCGTGCATACCGTAAAGATAGGTAGAGATATTTTCATCAAGAGTCTGTGAGACAGCTAAAGTATCTCCGTACATAGTCTTTATGGTTTCGAGTCCGTTTTCAAGTGCATAAACGAGACGGCTTCTGATAGTAACATCATCGATAAGGTTACTTACATTAAGCACGAGAGATGATGCGGCAACAGGAATAGAAATACGTAAAATGCTTTTAAGGATAGATTTGTCGCTTTCTGCTTCGGGAGAATTGACGAGCTCTTCGCGTGTAAATCCGAAACCTTTTTTCTTATATCTTGCAAAGAGATAAACAAGACCGATAGCAGAGCCGAGAGTAACACCCAGTATAGCCACAGCGGCACCGTAAGGATAAATCGCTGCCATAGCCTCTGCTTTATTGGTTACATCTACTCCGAAAAGCGTCATAGCACCGTCAACAGCGTTTTCCTCATAGTAAGAAACCGCACCGTTCATAAAGAAATACGTGGCAGAAAGGCCGAAAACGAGCTTTACAGCAGCTTCTATAACCTGTGAAACACCTGTAGGTGTCATATTATTCAGTCCCTCATAATAGCCTCTGAAGGATGACATCATACAGCAGAAAAGCACACAGGGTGCTACGGTAAGAACACTTATGTAATTCATGGGTGCTTTGGCGGAATATACGGAATAAGGCACAGCTATAGCCATAAGTATTACAGTACCCGTAAGACCTACGAGGAAAAACAGCTTCTGCGATACTTTGAAGATAGCCTTGGCATCCCTTACCCTGCCGAGCTCCATATTCTGTGATACGAGTTTCGAAACAGCTACAGGAAGACCTGCCATAGATATAGCATAGAGAGGTGTATAAACAGCATAAGCACCTGTGAAATAACCGTAGCCCTCTGTTCCGAGGAGGTTATTCATAGGTATCTTATAAACTGCTCCGATTAATTTAACGACGATTGTAGCGATTGCAAGTACACCTGCACCCGCAAGTAAAGACTGTTTTTTTCTTTCAGCCATTATTTATCATCTCTTTTCTTGGGTTCTTGTTTTGTTATAGTCTTATCCTATAAATTCATTCAGCAGTGAGCCTTCGGGAACCGAATCTTCACCGATGGAAATGAATCGGGAAACTTTTTCTTTAAGTGCCTTTGCCGCAGGATAGTATACACTCTTTTTATCCGTGCGGTCAAGTACTTTTAATGCAACATCCTTGAAAGCACACACTTCATAAGGATGAATGGAGTCGATTTTAATATCTGCTCTGTCCTCGAAGGGGAAAAGGTATCTGTCCTCGCCCATTCTCACACCGTTCCATAAATAAAAGGTATTTTCAGGTGATGAGTCACGGTGATGGTAGTCCCTTATCATACGGCGGACTAATCTTATATCACGCTTTGACATAAGAAGTTCATCTCCGTCAAATATGCGTGAGGAGACACTGACATAGATTTTTACCATCTGCTCGTTTTCGAGCTGGTCGGTTATGACGGGATTCAGTGCGTGGAGACCTTCGACGATGATGATATCGTCCTGCTCTGCCACCGTTTCCACATAATACTCCCTCTTTTTGGTTTTAAAGCTGAAGCGGGGAAGCCTGCATCTGCCCTCATTCATAAGAGAGTGGAGACATTCTCCGATATAGTCCACATCGAGAGCTTTTACTGTCTCATAGTCCACAGTGCCGTCCTCGAAAAAGTAAATCTCACCCTGACTTCTGTAAAAGTCGTCAAGAGAAATCATCTTTGCCTTTCTGCCCTTTTCTTCTATGGCTTTTTTCAGGAGCTTAGAAGTAGTGGTTTTACCCGAAGAAGAGGGACCTGCTACCATTACGAGAGTTCTGCCCTCATTGGAGCAGATTTTTTCCGCAGTAGTATTTATTATTGTCTTATATCTGTTTTCACTGTCCGATATTATTTTTTCAGGGGTTTCTTTAACAAGAGTGTTGATATAATCAACTGTAAGCTTATTCACATAATCACCCTTTAAAATATTTGTCGTAGAAATCTTTAATCTGTTCTTTTCGCTTTATTATTTCATCAAAAGAGCCGATATATTCATAAGGATATTTATAATTGAAAACTCTCTCAATAGAGCTGTCGTGAGGAGCCTTCAGCTTAGTTACGGCACCTGCTCCCACAGCGAAAACCGAATGGATTTCTTCCATCATATAAACATTGTAAAGTCCCTCATAGCCTTTCTTCGCCCAACCCACATTTTCCAGGTTGCCGAGACATTTACTCTGACGGTACATATAGTAAGGTATATAGCCCTCCCCGAGGAGTGCCTTCTGAGTAAGTGAGAGCATCCTTGAGGCTGTTTCACCCGAATTGGTACCTCTCTTTTCTGTCACTATCGTAGATGAACGCTTGAGAGCGAGAGTATGTACAGTAATATTTTCGGGAGAGAAGGACAAAGCCTTACGGAGAGTTTCTTCGTAATTTTCCACCGTATCTGTGGGAAGACCTGCTATAAGGTCCATATTGATATTGTCGAAGCCCTTTTCTCTTGCCTGAAGAAAGGCATCGACTGTCATCTGAGCCGTATGGTTTCTGCCGATAGCTTTAAGCACATCATCGGAGAAGGTCTGAGGGTTAATGCTGATGCGGGTAGCACCGCAATTCTTTATTATCTCTAACTTTTCATCGGTTACACTGTCAGGTCTGCCCGCCTCTATAGTATATTCACGGACAGAGGAAACGGGAAAGTTTTCACTGATGGCATCGGTGACCCTTTTAAGAAGCTCAGCCGTAAGTGCCGTAGGCGTACCGCCGCCCATATAAATGCTTTCGAGAGTGAGTCCGAGCTCCTTTGCAATATCACCTGTGGCCTTTATTTCCTCACAGAGCTTTTCCACATAGGAGGGCATCAGCTTTTTCGCACTCTCATTTGAGTGGGAAATAAAGGAGCAATAGCTGCAGCGCGAAGGACAGAAGGGAATGGAAATGTAAAGCGAATAGGATTTCTCCGTATTAACCGCCATAAGAGGCGCTTCGTTTTTCGCTACCATAATGGCAAGAGAAGTTTTCTCCTCGCTTACCTTAAGCTCGTTTACGAAGTAATCCACAGCCTTTTCCTCGCCCATAGAAGCAACCAGCTTCGTCATCAGCTTAGCAGGTCTTACGCCTGTGAGAATACCCCAAGGAGGAGTGTATCCTGTGTAGGAGCAAAGAAGATTAAAGAGCATTACGGCACCCTTACGCTCTAAAAAGCTATCTTCTGTTTCGCTCTCCTCCTTATCGGAAAAGCAGAAACACTCTTCACTTGAAAGTTTTTCACCCGAAAGGGAAAGTGTGATTTTAATCTTACTGCCGTTTGTTTCGAAAACGCAGCAGTCCTCCCCTTCTGTGACACTTTCGGCGCAGAGGAATTTTTCCTCAGGGAAAAAGACACGGAGAAGATTTTCCGTTTCGTAGTGATATGAATTATTTATATTAATTATCTGCATCTTATATACCTTTCATATAAGGATTATATGCTTTTTCGTAGTCAAGGTCGGACAGTCTGTCGTGACCCGGGTAAACCTCATAGGAGCCTTCAAGGGCTCTTAGCTTTTTCATGGAAGACATCATTTCCTCCATACTTCCGCCGGGGAAATCCGTTCTGCCGATGCTGAGACGAAAAAGAGTATCGCCTGTGAAAAGATGCTCACCTATTCCGAAGCATACACTACCCACCGTATGGCCCGGAGTATGGATAACCCTGATTTCACCGTCACCGAAGGGAAGAGTATCACCGTCTCCGAGAATAATATCCGCATCAAAGGAGGGTGAAAAAAGACCGAAAAGCGAGGCTCTGCTTTCCTCAGGGTCCTTAAGACAGGGAGCGTCGAGACGGTGAACGGCTATCTTACCGCCGAAAGCGTCCTTCAGCTTCTGTGTACCCGAAATATGGTCAAAGTGACCGTGAGTAAGAAGAATGTATTTAAGCCCCTTTACACCCTCTTCCTCGAGAGCCCTGCGGAGCTTCACTCCGAAGGAGCCCGGGTCTACAACTGCCGCATCACCGTTTTCAGCCGTAATAATACAGCAGTTACTCATAAGGGGTGTAAGGGGGCATACTCTTACTTTTACATTCATCGGTGTCACCTCTTTGTCAGTTTATTTTTTCTTCCATTCGTCCGTATCCATTATGATAGTAACGGGGCCGTCATTAACGAGCTCCACATCCATATCCGCACCGAAAACACCCTTCGCTACCTTTTTTACACCGTAAGTAAGAAGCTCATCACAGAATTTTTCGTAAAGCTCATTTGCGATGTCGGGCGGTGCAGAGCCGATAAAGGAGGGTCTCCTGCCGTGGGAAACATCAGCGCAGAGAGTGAACTGTGAAACCACTAAAACCTCACCGTCAACCTTGTCTAAAGAAAGGTTCATCTTATCGTTTTCATCAGTGAAAATTCTTATCTGCGCCACCTTTTTGGCTAAAAGCTTCATATCCTCCTCAGTGTCACCCTGTACCACACCTAAAAGCACAAGAAAGCCTTTTCCGACTTCACCCGTGATTCTGCCGTCTACGGTAACGGAGGCTCTTTTTACTCTTTGTATAACTGCTTTCATATTATAAACCTGAACGCTCTGTTTCCAGAACGCCTTTTACTTTCTTTAATTTTTCGCATACACTCTTAAGGTGTTCTGCACCGTTGACAGTAATAGTCATATATACAGTACATCTGCCGTCAGATGCATCCTTGGTGAAAATAGAATGAATCATAACGTGCATATTAGCCATAACCGCAGAGGTGTCAGCAAGCATACCCATACGGTTCATACAGGTTATCGCCAGAGTTACACGGTAAGAGCTCTGCACCTTGCTGTCCCAGGAGGCGTTAATCCATCTTTCGGGTTCCGCCGCCTTAGAAATATCCTTGGGAACATTGACACACTTTTTAGTGTGGATAGATACACCGTGACCGCGGGTAATGAAGCCGATGATGTCGTCACCGGGAAGCGGATCACAGCAGCGCGAGAATTTGATAAGACAGTTATCGATGCCCTCGATAATGATACCGTCAGCGCTTTTAGTCACCTTTTTAGGTACGGGCTTTATGGCTACCTGTGCTTCCGGAGACATTTCCTTTACGAGCTTGGCATAGTCGTCCTTAATTCTCGGAATGATTTTATTCAGCGAAAGACCGCCGTAGCCGATGGCGGCAAAAAATTCGTCAACAGTGTTACAATGCTGTTTTTCGGCTATCTTACCGAGAAACTCAAGCATCTGCTTTTCGGGAAAGACGATGTTATTCCGCTTAAATTCACGCTCAACCTCAGCCTTACCCTCGAGGATATTTTCTTCTCTTCTTTCTTTTTTGAACCAGCCTCTGATTTTTGTTCTTGCCGAAGTGGTCTTTGCTATTTTCAGCCAGTCACGACTGGGACCCTTGCCCTGCTGTGAGGTAGTAAGAATTTCGATGATTTCACCGTTGTTGACCTTATGGTCGAGGGTGGTGATTCTGCCGTCAACCTTGGCACCTATCATCTTATTACCGACAGCCGAGTGAATGGCATAAGCAAAGTCAATAATGCACGATCCCATAGGAAGACTGATAACATCGCCCTTGGGAGTAAAAGCAAATACCTCCTCGGGTACAAAGTCTGTTTTGATGGTCTTCACTATTTCTTCTACGTCGTCGCTTTCCTTCTGACTGTCTAAAAGCTGTCTTATCCAGGAAAGTCTTTCCTCAAATTTAACCTTGCCGTTCATACCGAGCTTATATTTCCAGTGGGCAGCGATACCGAATTCAGCAGTATGGTGCATTTCCCAGGTTCTTATCTGAACTTCAAAAGGCACACCCGCCTTACCGATAACGGTGGTGTGAAGTGACTGATACATATTAGGCTTGGGAGTGGAAATATAGTCCTTGAAGCGACCGAGAATAGGATTGAACATATCGTGAATGATACCCAGACAGCAGTAGCATTCGTAAACGGAATCAACAATGAGACGTACTGCATAGATGTCGTAAATCTCATCAATGGTTCTGTTCTGCATATAGGTTTTACGGTAAATGCCGTGAACACTCTTAATTCTGCCCTCAATGTGGACATTTGGAACATCCTTACGGACTCTTTCGAGTATTTCATCCTTTATGTTATCGAGAAAGCTCTGACGGGACTCCACCTGCTTTTCCAGAGTTTTCGCTATTTCACCGTAGGCCACAGGGTCAAGAAAGCTGATAGCTAAATCTTCAAGCTCCTCCTTAAAGGCACGGATACCGAGACGGTGTGCTATGGGAGCATAAATTTCGAGAGTTTCTCTCGCCTTATATCTCTGCTTTTCCTCCGGCATAAACCTGAGGGTACGCATATTATGAACACGGTCAGCAAGCTTGATAATAACCACTCGTATATCTCTCGACATAGCAAGAAACATTTTTCTGATGTTTTCGCTCTGCTCCTCCTCCTTGCTGGCGGAAAGAGGAATCTGACCGAGCTTGGTTACGCCGTCCACAAGGTGCTCCACATCTGCGCCGAAAATCTCTCTGATTTCCTCAGCTGTAGTAGGCGTATCCTCCACCACATCGTGCAGAAGTGCCGCACAGACAGAATCTGCATCCATACCCATATCTGCAAGAATACGGGCTACGGCAATAGGATGAATGATATAAGGCTCACCTGAACGTCTGCGTTGCTCTTTATGAGCTTCGTCGGCTATAACGAAGGCTTTTTTTATTTTTTCCAGGTCTTCCTTTGAAAACGTTTCTTTTACAGTTTCGATAAGCGCCTCAAAATCTTTATAATAATCCATTACTTTCCCCTCCCTTACAGATATTTTTTTATATGCTTTATAATACGGGAATCCTCTAAATTTACCTTGACAGAGGTATCCTTTAAGCTGATTTCTCCGTCTTCTTTTTTAAGTATTCCCAATTCATTCAGTACATCAATTGCAGTAAGCACCGTGCAGGCGTTACTGCCGTCACCGCCGAGACGGTAACAGAGCACATCGCTGTCATATTTCCATACACCGATGCTTTTTATATAACGGTACACATCTGCCACTGTCTGTCTCGACGGAAGGATGAAGGCGGCTTCCTTAGGCGAAAGTCTTTCCTTCCGACGCATTTTTTCGTAAAGACGGACACTTTTCAGGTATTTTTCATCGTCAGTGCCCGACATTCTAACATCTCTTACGTATATACTTACTCTTACCTGACCCATATATTCGTTTCTTTCGAGTCTCACTGCCAGGTCGAGGCTGTCACCGGGTGCATAAGAAAACTCATTTTCCGTCACACCGAAATATAAAGCAGAAAAAGAAGTATTGCCTTTTCTGAAATTAAGTCTGAGATGTTTTCCCGAGCCGATAGGCTGAACTGAAGCAAGAGTCACACCGAAAAGCCCGAACATAGGCTGAGGATTACCTGCGCCGAAGGGCTCGAGGGCAGAAATAACACTGAGTATATCCGCTGAAATAAACTCGGGCTTCAGACGGCAGTCAAGCTCAGTTACGGGAAAAGGCATTTCTACTGTCTTTGCATAATCTGCTATGGCCTTTTTAAAGGCGGGCAGATTTTCACTTTTCATACCGAAACCTGCGGCGAGAACGTGTCCGCCGTAGTGGATAAGAAGCTCCTTGGCACTCGAAATGGCATCGTAGAGAGAAAAGCCTTCGATGCTTCTGCCTGAGCCTTTAGCTTCGTTTCCGTCATCAGTTATGACGATACAGGGCTTACCGTATTTACTTACCAGACGGGACGCAACTATTCCTATTACACCGCCGTGCCAGTTTTTTCCCGAAAAAACGAGAACCCTTTCCGAGAGCATATCCGGGTTACTTTTTATCTGTTCTTCTGCTTCGGAAGTAATTTTCTTTTCGATTTCCTGTCTGTCGTTATTGGACTTATCCACAGTATCGACAATGACAGAGACCTCTCTCTCATCCTCACCTAAAAGAAGCTCGAGAGCCTTCGAGGCGTGCGCCATTCTGCCTATAGAGTTAATTCTGGGAACAAGAGAAAAAGCAACTGAGGTAGCATTAAGAGTTTTGCTGTCAACACCTGCCTGCTTTTTCAGCGCTGAAACACCCATACAGGTCTCACTGTTAAGTTGACGCAGACCGTGCTTTACTATGGTGCGGTTTTCGCCTGTCAAAGGCACGATGTCGCCAATGGTACCGATGGTTACAAGGTCGGAGAACATAGAAAGCATTTCCTCGTCATCTGCACCGGAAAGAGCACAGACTACCTTGAAAGCGACACCAACACCTGCCCATAATTTGTAAGGACACGGGCAGTCGTGTCTGTGAGGGTCAACTACAGCCTCGGCACGGGGTATTTTATCCCCTGCCTTATGGTGATCAGTGATTACAAGCTCCATACCGAGCTCATAAATATATTCAGCCTCCTCAAAGGCGGAAATACCGTTATCGACAGTGATGATAAGCTCGGCACCCTGCTCTTTAAGCTTTCGGATGGCTTCCTTATTAAGGCCGTAGCCTTCACTGTTTCTGTCGGGAATGTAGGTTATGACATCACAGCCGTTCATTTCGAAATAACGGTACATAAGTGCCGTGGAGGTTACTCCGTCAGCATCGTAGTCACCGTAGACGGCGATTTTTTCGCCCTCATCCATAGCTCGGCTGATTCTTTCCACAGCCTTATCCATATCCCTCAATTCAAAAGGACTGATAAGAGAGGTGCTTTCGGAGAAAAATTCCGCTATTTCGCCCTCATCGGTAATACCTCGTGCCACTAAAAGCAGAGCGGCAAAGGGGTCAATGCCGTATTCCTCGGCTATATCCGATGCGAGCTCTTTATCGAGAGAAGAAACTACCCATTTTTTACGGCTCATTTACCTCAGTCCTTTCTGTAAGATTTTTATAAATAATTTAATATTATATCACTTGTTTTACTCTTTTTCAATATATTCAGCGCAGTGTCTGTTAATTTCTTTAAGAAAAACTGCACCGAATTTATTGAGCTTATGTTCGGAAATGCCTTCGATTTTGCGAAGCTGTTCCATATTTTTCGGCTTATCCATAGCCATTTTGACTACGGCATAATCTGTAAGCACTGAATAATCAGGAACACCGCTTTTATGGGCAAGAAGCTTACGAAGTGTTTTGAGTTTGAGCAAAAGCCTGATATCCACATCCTGAGAAGTAGCAGAGGCGGCTTTATCGCTTTTTTCTGCGAACTTTCTGACTCTCTTGCCGTTCCAGAGAATATCGGCGCATTTCTCCTCGAGATAGAGGCTTCCTGTTCTCTTTTCGGAAATGTAGGCATATTTCAGGAAGTGATCGATATGCTTTTCTATTTCACTTTCGGCACTGTCACTCATAGCACCGAAGGTTTTAAGAATGTTATAGTTTTTAGAGATTATGTATTCTGTTTCATTGCCCTTGAGAATATCGATAATAACCTGTTTATTTTCACACTCTCTTACTCTTTTAATGCAGGAGAAGATTTTCTGAGCAGGAACTGTAACATCGATACTCATTTCATTTCCGTTACAGCCTGAGCAGCTGTTGCATTTACCTTTCGTTCTTTCGCCGAAATAATTAAGAATGTAGTTTCTGAGGCAAGAGGCTTTGGTAGAATAATAAATCATTTTTTCCAGCTTCTGCAGCCTGAGATGTCTGAGTGCTTCGATTTCTTCTTCACTGAGCACAGGATTTTCTTCAGGATTATCGATGAAGTATTTTTGCATTCTTATATCCGATGCGGCATAAAGAAGGACACAGTCGGCTTCATTTCCGTCTCGGCCTGCTCTGCCCGCCTCCTGATAGTAGCTTTCGATGTCGCCGGGCATATTGTAGTGAATTACAAAGGAAACATTTGATTTGTCTATACCCATACCGAAGGCATTGGTGGCTATGATTATTTCTTTCTCATCCTCAATGAAAAGATCCTGATTTAATCTTCTCTCCTGCTTGGTAAGACCTGCGTGATATTTGGTGACACTGTATTTTTCCTTAAGTAAGGTTTCATAAAGCTCATCAACGGTCTTTCGTGAGGAGCAGTAAACAATGCCGCTTCTGCCCGAATAAAGGTCAAGATAACGCTTAAGTGCTACCAGTTTGATTTTAGGATGCACGACCTCGAAATAAAGATTTTCCCTGTCGAAGCCTGTTACTACCCTCAGAGGATTCTGCAGACCGATAAGATTTTCTATATCATCCCTTACCCTCTGAGTAGCCGTGGCTGTGAAGGCTGTCACCACAGGCCTTTCGGAAAGAGAGCAAATAAAGGTGCTTATGTCAAGATAAGCCGTACGGAAATCGTGACCCCAATGAGATACACAGTGGGCTTCATCGATGCACAGCATAGAGATTTTTACCTTACTGCAGAATTCTGAAAATACGGGAGTGAGCAATCTTTCGGGTGCCACATATATAATTTTATACTGTCCTGCCTGTGCTTTGGCGTAAACTGTATTAAGCTGTCTTTCGGATAGAGAGGCGTTTATATATGCACTTTTTATCCCGAGCTGAGTAAGGGAATTTACCTGGTCCTTCATAAGAGAAATCAGTGGAGAGATGACGAGAGTTATTCCGGGAAGCATAAGTGCGGGCACCTGAAAGCAGATGGACTTACCCGCTCCCGTAGGCATAATACCCATTACATCTCTGCCCTCTAAAATAGCATCGATAAGCTCTTCCTGTCCCTGTCGGAATTCACTGTATCCGAAATATTTATTCAGTACTTCAAATTTGTTCAAAAACTTACCTCCCTGAGGCAACCGATAGTATTTTTATCAAAGGAAAAATCTCTTTGACGCCCACCTTCTGATAGTCTTGCTCGAATAGCAGTAGAAGAAAAATCCTGCTACGGCAAGTAAGGACACAAAACAGATTATACCGATTTCCGTGCCGTCGGCAAAAACATCAGAAACGTTAAGAATAATACCGCTAGAAAGAAGAGCGAAAGAAAGGAAAAGAAAAACAAAAGCGATTTTCAGGATAATATGTCTTTTCTTTCTGTACCACAGCATATATGCAAGAACACATACACTACAGGAAGCGATTACGGGTAAAAGGCACTCAAGAAAAAGACTCATATCACTGTAAAGCCACACAAATGTAAGAGCATTAAGACAGGCTAAAATGCTGTCTGCCGCCCAGAGAATATAAGGTCGTGGCTTTTTCGTGGCAAAAGGAAGAACAAAGGCGGACCACACGAAAAGACTGCTCGAAATAACACCGAGAGACCAGGGTGATTCTTTGAAAAGAGTCAGGTTAAGAAGAATGCACACAAGGTTCGGTATAGCCATAACAGTAGTTACGATGGCAAGAACAAGCTTCTTTCTTCCGTAAGGTGAAAGCTCATCGGGAAGATGGATATGCTCAGAAAAAGGATGAAGGACTTCCTTCTGTTCCTCTTCGGTTTTATTGGGATTATATACGGTTGTGCCGCATAAGGCACATTTACGGGCGCTGGCATCGAGCTCTACGCCGCAGTTAACACAGTAAGACATTTTTATCCTCCTTTAGTTTAATAGGATTTGTTTTTAATCTCTGTTGCTTTCGATTTTTACGTGTACACCCATTTTTACCAGTCGGGTGAAAAATTCACGCTGTATATCTGTTTCCTCATAACAGCTGGAAAAACCGAAAATAAGAGTATCACCCGTACTCATAACGGAGCATCGTGCACCGTTAAGCTTACCTGCACCCGTGTAGAAAATATATTTTTCCACGTGCTCATACATTTCCTCAGGCAGCTTAACAAGACCTACATTAGAAAGCAGAATGGAAGTTTTCTGCTCAGCGGTAATAAAGAAGGTTATTGCTACACCTAAATCCTTTATAGGCAGAGGCAGAAGTCTTGCCACGGGATTTTTTTCAATTTTCAGATTGTCCGTCATAAGAGAATTGATGAGCTTCGGGTCATTTACCAGACGGAGCTGTAGAGAAACGGAGCGAAGAATTTCCTCGAAGGTGTATTCACCGAGATTAGGATTTATTCTCACTACCAGACAGAGAACGAAGTTTCTCAGAGTCTTTGAAGGAAAAGCCTTACGGAGATTAACGGGAACCTGCACACTGATTTCCTTCTGCTTTTTGTTTTCGCGGAGCTGTTTACGGTAATGAATGTCGATAAGCATAGCCGTGAAAAGCTCCGTCACCGTAACACCGTAGCTTTTAGCTATGGCATGAACCTGCTTGAAGGACATTATACCTGTCATATAGTTGCCTCGGTGACGTTCAACCTTGGTTCCCTTCGCATGGTACGCCCATTTATCTCCGCGGTCAAATTTCACCTTGGAGGATGCATATTTGCTGTAGGAATCCTCAAGCTCTTCAGGCTTGGGTTCTTCGTTCACATCGAGAACAAATTCGTTATGTGAAATATCGTGCCCTTTAAGTCGAAGATACTCGGCAGCCAGAGTGGAAACGAAAATCACTGCACCGTAGCCATCGCATAAAGCGTGGTAAACATCCACACATATTCTTCTGCCGTGATAGTAGGTACGGAAAAGAAAGCCGTTATTTTCTTTGAAGTTGATACGGTAGCAGGGATTATTTATATCAGGACAGACCATAGGCTTATTCGGATTTTTTTCGAAATAATGCCAGAAAAATCCGTTCCGTATGCGGACATTGAAGGTTGGAATTCTTTTAAGGGTTCTTTCGAGAGCTTTTTCCAGCACCTCAGGGTCAACCTCTTCTTTAAGCTCCACACCGAAGCGGAAAACATTTGACCAGGTTCTCGAATTCTGACCCGGAAAAATCTTTGCCGCATTGTCAAGCCTGAACCATTCAAAGGTGTTCTTTCTCATAAGAGTTTTTCTCCTTTATATATAAGTAAACTTGCAGAAATAGAAACTTATAGAACATTATACTATACTGAAAGATAAATGACAATAGCAATTTAAAAATTAACAAAAAAATGCGGCGGGATGAGTCATCCCGCCTACGTTATTCATATTTCATTCCTCATATGATTTTCCACCAGCTTATCAGTATCGATTCCCGTAATCTTATCGTATTTCGGGATGAAACTGTAAACCTTCTTTGCTGTTTTCACGGTTTTATTTATAACCTTGGCAGCTATAACAAATTTCAGTATTTTTCTCGGCAGGTTAATTATAGTTTCTCTGTCCATAGTTTTCTCCTTAATCATCAATGGAAATAGTATATCCGCACTCGCCGAAATAACGGACAAGGAATTTTTTGTTATTCCCCTTGCTAAGCCACAGAGTGGATACCTTTCCAGTTTTTATTATATCGTCCAGAAGCTCTTTGTTTCCGTTAACCCAGGCTTTATATTCAATATCCGGCATAAAAATAACATTGCCCGACACAAAATCACCTCTTAAATTATTCTCAAAAGCATTATTGTCACTTTTTATTATATTATATTCCCACAATAAATATCAATAGCTAAAGCAAAATAATTTTTCTTTTTTTATTGTAGGATTTACACAAAAATCCGCCTGACCTGACTGTTAATTTCAACTTGCCAATCAGGGAAATCCGTGATAAAATAAGTGAGTTATATTAATATTTAAAATCAGGTGAAATAATGGATGTAAGAAATACTGTAAGAAATGTAGCAATCATCGCCCACGTTGACCACGGTAAAACTACTATGGTTGACGAGCTGCTCAAACAGAGCGGTACCTTCCGTGAAAATGAGCAGGTAGCTGACAGAGTTATGGACTCAAATGACCTGGAAAGAGAAAGAGGTATCACCATTCTTTCCAAAAACACTTCCGTAAATTACAAGGATGTAAAAATAAACATCGTTGACACACCGGGTCACGCTGATTTCGGCGGTGAGGTAGAGCGTATACTTATGATGGTTGACGGCGTGCTTTTGCTCGTTGATGCCTTCGAGGGATGTATGCCTCAGACGAGATTCGTTCTCAAAAAGGCTTTAGGTCTCAAAAAGAAGGTCCTCGTGGTAGTAAATAAAATCGACCGTCCCGGTGCAAGACCTGCAGAGGTTATCGATGAGGTTCTCGACCTTTTCATAGACCTTGGCGCTGACGAAGACCAGCTCGAATTCCCCGTTATCTATGCCTCAGCAAGAGACGGCTATTCCTCAAAGGATGAAACCGTAAGAGAGGGCGATATGAGACCTCTCCTCGATGCTATACTCGAAAACATCGACCCTCCCAAGGGCGACCTCGAAGGACCCACACAAATTCTTTTCTCCTCTCTTGACTACGATGACTACATCGGAAGAATCGGTATCGGCAGAGTGGAAAGAGGCTCCGTAAAGCAGGGTCAGCAGGTAGTTCTCTGCAATAATGACGGTGACAGAAGAAATGTAAGAATTTCTAAACTTTATCAGTTCGAAGGTCTTAAGAGAACAGAGGTTTCTACCGCTTCTATGGGCGACCTTATCTGCGTTTCAGGTATTTCAGAGCTCAATATCGGCGATACTGCCTGTGACCCCGACCACGTGGAGGCTCTCCCCTTCGTTAAAATCGACGAGCCCACCATCTCGATGAACTTCATCGTAAACAACAGCCCCTTCGCAGGTAAAGAAGGTAAATTCGTTACCTCAAGAAATATCCGCGACAGACTCTTCAAGGAAGTTGAAACCAACGTTTCAATGCGTGTGGAAGAAACTGAAACCACTGACAGCTTCAAGGTAAGCGGACGAGGTGAGCTTCATCTTTCAATTCTCATCGAAACAATGCGCCGCCAGGGCTATGAATTCTCCGTTTCCCGCCCCAAGGTTATTCTCAAGGAAGAAAACGGCGTAATGATGGAGCCTATGGAGCTTCTTATTGTAGAAGTGCCTGAACAGTATGTAGGTGCAGTTATCGAAAAACTCGGCTCGAGAAAGGGCGAGCTCGAAAATATGGGTGCCAGAGACGGCGGCTCCACTCATCTCGAATTCAGAATTCCTTCCCGCGGTCTCATCGGCTACAGAAGTGAATTTATGACCGACACCAACGGTAACGGTATTATGAATCAGCTCTTCGCAGGCTATGAGCCCTATAAGGGTGACATCGTAACCAGAGAAAGAGGCTCTATCGTTGTTCACGAAACAGGTGAAAGCTCCGCCTACGGTCTTTTCAATACTCAGGACAGAGGCAGACTTTTCATCGGTGCAGGCGTTCCTGTCTACGAGGGTATGATAGTCGGTGAATGCGCAAAGGCGGAAGATGTGGTATGTAACGTATGTAAGCAGAAGCATCTGACAAACACCCGTGCTTCCGGCTCTGACGATGCCCTCCGTCTCGTACCTCCCGTTACACTCTCCCTGGAGCAGTGTATGGAATTCATCAAAGATGACGAGCTTTTAGAGGTTACTCCCCTCTCACTCAGACTCAGAAAGACTATTCTCTCAAAAGAGCAAAGAATGAAAAAGCAGTTCAAGAAGAACTGATAAGAAATAGTTTCACCTCACAGTTGACACGAACTGTGAGGTTTTATTTTTTTGCAATAAAATTACGGCGCAAACCGTGTTTGTAATCCGCTTTCGCGGTATGCAATCATTCCCCCGAGATGTATGTAATCAAGCTGAATGTTTGAATTTACGTGGAGGGGGGCAAGCCCTGTATACAGGACTTGCCCCCCCAACCTGAAAAGTCAGCACTCACCTTTCGGTAAATGCTGACTTAAAATTATTGTTCGTTTTCATTGAGCCTTCTGTAAATCCCCTTTTCCTTCGCCATTAGCTCTTCGTGTGTTCCCTGCTCCTCGATGCCCTTTTCCGTAAGCACGATGATACGGGTAGCATTTCTTACAGTGGAAAGTCTGTGAGCGATGGTAAATGTGGTTTTGCCCTTGGTAAGCTCGGCAAGAGATTTTTTGATGTACTGCTCACTTTCATTGTCAAGAGCGGAGGTTGCCTCGTCTAAAATTACTACGGGAGGATTCTTCACGAAAACTCTCGCAATACTTATTCTTTGCTTCTGACCGCCTGAAAGCATAACACCTCTTTCGCCTACGTAGGTATCATAACCATCGGGAAGAGATTCGATGAAATCGTGTGCACCTGCTCTTTTGGCAGCTTCGATGGCTTCTTCTCTCGTGGCACCTTCTTTACCGTAGAGAATGTTTTCGAGGACAGAGCCCGAGAAAAGATAGACATCCTGCTGTACCACACCGATAGCTGAGCGGAGAGATTCGAGCGACAGGTCATTTATATTCTTTCCGTCGAGTTTTATTTCACCGCCCGTAAGCTCATAGAAACGGGAAAGCAGACTGCAGAGTGTAGTCTTGCCGCTGCCTGAGGGACCTACAATGGCGATATTTTCGCCTTTTTTCACGGAAAGGTTTATATTTGCAAGGACATTACCCTTTTCACTGCTGTAGCTGAAGGTCACATCCTCGAAGTCAATATCACCCTTTACATCAGTGATTTTCTCTGTGGCTTCGTAGCCTTTTTCCGAGGGAGTCTCTAAGATTTCTGCGAAGCGCATAACGCCTGTTACGCCCTTTTCGAACTGCTCGGTAAATTCAACTATACGCTTGATAGCAGAAATAAGCATACCGATATAAAGAAGATATGCTGTCATATCAGCGGCAGTAATTTTACCCTCGATGAGAAATACACCGCCTAAAAGAATCATTATAAGGTACATAAGACCGTCAAAAAGTCTGACGACCGCATTGAGTCTTGCCATATATTTGTAGGAGGCTGTCTGTACGGCGGCTAATTTTTCACTTTCCTTATTGAACTTTCCTCTTTCGATATTTTCATTACCGAAGGATTTTACCACTCTTATACCTAAAAGTGTAGTTTCTGTCTGTGCATTCACATCGCCTGCTATTACCCTTCTTTCAGCGAAAACCTTTCTCATTTTACGGCGGAAATACATCGTTCCCCAGAAAATAAGAGGAATTACCACAAAGGTAGAAACCGTAAGCAAAGGATTGATAGTGGTAAGAACTGCGAATGAAACTATTACCTTGATTCCTGCGATGAAGAATTCCTCGGGACAGTGATGGGAAAACTCCGCTATATCGAAAAGGTCCGTAGTAATTCTGGACATTAGCTGTCCGACCTTGGTTTTATCGAAATAGCTGAAAGGAGCCGTAAGCAGATGCGAGAACATATCCTCACGCATATCCCTCTCGATTTTAACGCCCATTCCGTGACCGACATAAATCATATAGTAGCCTGCGCACATATCTATTATCTTGAACACAGCATAAACTGCCGCCATAGAGAGAATAAGCTCAAGAGTTAATTTCGAAATGTCCGTCGTCGCTATATTTGTAATTTCTCTGACCATCATGGGGAGAATAAGCTCTGCACCCGTGGTGAGAGCGGCACAGAAAAGGTCGAGAATGAGAACCTTTTTATGCTTTTTAAAGTACGGTAAAAACCATTTTAACATTACACCTTTGTTTTTCATTGAACCACCTGTTTATATTTTAATTAACAGAAATATATTTTTCCTTCAGCGCATCATATTCCTCGTAAGCCGCCTTCATCTTAAGCATAGCTTCTGCCTCTCTGAAGGGCTTCGTGGCTATATTATAAAGCTCAAGCTCCTTACCGAGTTTTTTCATCGCCTGCTTTTTCTCTTTTCTTTCGGCGGATGTGCTTTCAGGCATACCGTTTACACTGTCGATTCTGCTCTTATCGAACTCTCTGATACCCTCAGGATAGTGCACTGAGATAACCGTCGCACTTCTTTCAAGCGCTTTCAGATGCTCGATTTTTTCTTTTTTAGCTTTCTTTTCAGCCTTAGTCGAGGCTGTAAGCTTTCTGGCCTCGACGAGGGCCTGTGCATCAAAAGCACTTAAACCGCTGAGACCTGAAGCAAATATCCTTTCGGCTGTTTCTAACTTTTCTCTGTATTCTTCTGCTGAATACTTTTTCAGCTCGTTCACCGTAAGCTCTGCGCCCTTGATATCTTCGGATTTATATTCCTGCTTATGAGCAAGAATCGTTTCAGCTGCGTCAACATCCTTTACCACATCGAGGAATTTCTCTTCGGAAAACTCACCGTTTATGTAATCCTCAAACACGGCACGGATTTTAAGCACCTTAATCATATTACCTCTCTTGTTTTCATTGAGATCGTAGAAGAAGAAGGGAATAGCTGACATAGCAGTACCGATAAGACTGCAAATAAGCAGAGCATATACCAAAGGATTACGGAAGTCAGCATTATAAAGGGCGTCATAGTTATTAGTAAAGCCTAAGCCTTTAAGTATTACAGGAATAGCATATCCCGTACCCAGAGAAATAACTGATGTGAGCATCGGTCCTGTCTGTCCGATGAAGCCTTCAAGTCTGTCGCCTGTTTTATACTGCTGATAATCCATCATGTCCGCATTCATAGCAGGTATATAAATTATGGAGAGTGCACCGAACATATCCTTAAGGAACATAAACACAAATACCAGAACATAATTTTTATAGCAAGCAAGCATCATGGCAATACACGCTGCCTGAACTAAAATTGAAAGAAGACAGATTTTCTTTTTACCTATCTTATTCATTATAGGTGCGGCAAGAACCATACCGGGCGTGGATGCCTCGCCCTTAAGCACCACCATCAGTGCATAAAGCGTGGGGTTATTCATACCGTAGTAGAATATCCACTGGAATATATTGCCGTAGCCTGTATTAAGAAAGCCGAGCCAGTTTGAGGAATTTATAATCCAGAAATATTTATTCTTAGAAACCTTCCTAAGCCCTTCCCTGAAACTGGTTTTCTGCACATAGCTTTTGGGTACGATAATTTTTTCCTCAGTGCCGAAAACGGCCAACATACTTACAGCAAGACCTAAAATACAGAATACAGGAAATGCCTTTCTGTAGGTAGAAATATCTTCCATTTTACCGATAAGAGGCAATACGGGGTTAATTACCGTTGGTGCAAAGGAATATATTATAGAGCTGATTTCAATTATCCAGCCTCTTTCACGGGAGTTAGGTGAAAGAACCTGAACAAGGCTGACATAAGCCGACTGATAGAAGGGTGAAAAAAACTGTAAAAGTGTGTAGAACACAAATACGGTTATGCATTTTTCACTATATTCCATAGTCTCATAGGGCATATAAACAAAGGCTGTACCCAAAACAGCCGTGGGCAGACCAAGCCAAAGAATATAAGGTCTGAACTTACCCATTTTACTTCTGGTATTATCAAACATCATCGCTCTGGCAGGAGCAATAAGCAGACTCAGAACAATGGAAAGAGCATTCATAGTCTGAAGGTCAATAGCCTTTATTCCTATAGAAGCTCCGACTATCATACTACCTGCAGTAAGTGTTATCATCCCCACAAGTGAAAAGATAAAATAAACACCTGCACCGCCTACAGAATAAGCCAGCAGCTCCTTATACGAAACATACTTACCCTCAGGAGCTTTTTTCCAGTTGCTTTTTATTTCCTTAATCTTATCTTTAACGATAGACGATATTTTTTTCTTTTCTTCCATTTTTTCTCTCCTTTCATTTCTTTACAATTTTATCACTTTTTACAGGTAATTTCAATAGATAAAAAAGACTGTCAACACAAAATTGACAGTCTTAATTATTCTTAAAGCTTTTAGATTAACCGAAGAATGCCTTATGAACCGCTGAAACAGCCTTATCGGCAAGCTCCTTATCAATAAGAACGCTGATAGTAATTTCACTGGTAGAAATCATAGAGATATTGATGCCGGCTTCATAAAGAGCACCGAACATCTTTGATGCTGTACCTGAGTGAGACTGCATACCGGCACCTACGATTGAAATCTTTGCGATTGTGGTATCGGAAGAAACCACAGCACCCTCCATAGCGAAGATGTCTTCGAGAATTGCTACTGCTTCGTCTGCAAAGCTCTTTGCGCAGGTGAAGGAAATATCCTTGGTACCGTCACGGCCTACTGACTGAAGAATAACGTCGATGTTTATCTTTTTCTGTGCAAGTCTTGAGAACATTTTGAAAGCGTTACCGGGAATATCCTTCATACCTACTACTGAAATTCTGGCAACATCTGTATCCTTTGTTACGCCTCTGATTAACATTTTTTCCATATTAGCAACCTCCCTGACGATTGTTCCGTTTTCTCTTACCATGCTTGAAAGAACTTCAAGCTCAACATTATATTTCTTTGCCATTTCTACTGAACGGTTATTAAGAACCTGTGCACCGAGAGTGGCAAACTCAAGCATTTCATCATAAGTGATATCAGCAAGTTTCTGTGCATTTTCCACCTTTCTGGGGTCAGCGGTGAATACACCTGTAACATCAGTGTAAATCTGACAGCGGTCAGCGTGTAAAGCAGCGGCAATAGCCACGGCAGATGTATCGGAGCCGCCTCTGCCGAGAGTAGTAAGGTCATCGTATTTATTGATGCCCTGGAAGCCTGCCACGATAACGATTTTTTTCTGGTCAAGCTCTCTTTCGAGTCTTTCTGTTTTTACCTCGTGAATTCTCGCCATACCGTAAGCAGAATTAGTAGAGAAGCCTGCCTGCCAGCCTAAAAGCGAAACAGCAGGATATCCGAGACTTTCGATAGCCATGGCAAGAAGTGAAATGGAAATCTGTTCGCCTGCGGTAAGAAGCATATCCATCTCTCTTTTTGAAGCGTTGGGATTAATTTCCTTGGCTTTTTCGATAAGGTCATCTGTAGTGTCGCCCTGTGCAGAAACGACTACAACTACATTATTGCCCTTTTTATAAGTATCAGTAATGATGCGGGCTACATTCATTACTCTCTCTGCGTTTGCGACAGAAGAGCCGCCGAATTTCTGAACTATGAGAGCCATACTCTTCCTCCTTAATTAATAGTCAACTGTTCTGATGGTACTGATGAGGGAAAGAGGTAATTTAGCAATGATTTTTCTCAGTTCTCTTTCCTTCATTACGGGTGTGATGAATGCGATTTCATCAAAGCCCTGTTCTTTTCTTTCGAGGTAGGTTACCTTTCCTAAATGGTTTTCTATTTCTGCCTCTGCATTTTCCATACTTTCGGCAGTAGCTCTGACATAAAGTGAAATTTCCTCGTCAAGATAATCAGCGAGAAGATCATCCTTACCTTCATCCCAGCCAAAGAATTTTCTTTCCTTAGTGTTACAGGCACAGTCGATTACGTCGCCTACTACTGCTGAAGCTGTGGCAAGCTTACCTGCGCCCTGACCGTAAAGAACTACGTCACCTACTGCGTCACCTCTGACCAGACAGGCATTGAAGACGCCCTTTACACCTGCGAGCATACTTTCATTTTTAACGAAGCAGGGTGAAACCGTAAGGCTGATTTTACCGTCATCCATTTTCTTGGCTTTAGCAATAAGCTTGATTACACAGCCGTAAAAAGCGGCAAATTCCACATCCTCGAGAGTGATTTTTGATATACCTTCGGTATAAACACCGTTAGGATAAACGTGATTTCCGAAGCAGAGCGAAGCAAGAATACAGATTTTTCGAAGTGCATCAAAGCCTTCAACATCGGCTGTGGGATCCTTTTCAGCATAGCCCTTTTCCTGAGCGAGCTTTAAAGCCGCATCAAAAGCCATATTCTCCTCTATCATTTTAGTAAGAATGAAGTTTGAGGTTCCGTTGAGAATACCTGCCACCTCACTGATTCTGTTACCGGCAAGACAGCGGCTGATGGGTCTGATGATGGGAATACCGCCGCCTACTGCAGCCTCGAAAAGGAAGTTTACATCCTTTTTTCTGGCGATTTCCAGAAGCTCGAAGCCCTTTACAGCTACAAGCTCTTTATTCGAGGTAACAACGTGCTTCCCTGCTTTAAGACAGGCGGAAACAAACTCGAAAGCAGGATTTACTCCACCCATAGTTTCCACGACGATGTCTACCTTGCTGTCATTTAAAATATCATAAAAATCCTTAGTCATAATATCCTGAAAAGGACAGTTCTCGAAATCTCTTATGTCGAGAATGTGAGTCAGGGACAAGGATACATTGCTGTTCTTTTTCATTATGTCGGCATTTTTGCTGATTACCTCGGCAACGCCTGAGCCAACTACACCGTAGCCTAAAATAGCAACGTTCATTTTTTCACTTTCCTTTCTGTGCATTACAGTTTTTCAGAGAAAAAACCTCTCTGCAGAAAAAACTTATAGGATATAATAACACATTTTATCCGTTAAGAAAAGAGTTTTGAATAAATTTTTTCTTATTTTATAACGATTTTCTTAATTTGATTGATTTTAATTGAAATATAGGTTAATATAATATATGTAATCAACCAAAGCGAGGTGTTAAAAATGAATGATGTTGAAAGAAAACGCAAATTCATTATAAACATATTTTACTACGGGATTATCATCGCTCTGAGTGCTCTGCTTTTCAAATATGCTATGGGCACTTTATTCCCTATTATTTTTGCTTTCATAATCGCTTCTCTGCTTCAGAGACCTAAAAACTTCATTCTCCGTAAAACTCCCATAAAAAAAGGCTTTGCTTCTACACTGTGCGTTCTCGGACTTTTAGCAGTGGTGCTGTTTTTCACTGCACTCATCGGTGTAAGAATAGCTCAGGAAATCGGCGGCTTTATCGACTATGTGATGCTTCAGGTACAGAACATTGACGCACTGGTAAATACCATAGAAAATGCTCTTCTTAATTTCGTTTCCAATTTCCCTGAATTTTTAAGTAAAACTCTTAAAGAAAACATTGCTACTCTCTTCGTAGAATTACGTGAATGGCTGGCAGGCAGAAGCAGTGAATTCACACAGGATATCGCAGGTACCCTCAGCGGCTCCTTCAGTCTTTCCTGGATTACCGCTCCCCTTTCAGGCGTTATCTCCACTGCCAGACAGATTCCCTCCGTCATAATCGCCACGGTTATCTCCATAGTTGCCGCCTGCTTCATCACTGCCGATTATGACTTTATAAAGCAGTTTGTAAAGGCACAGCTCACCGAACAGAAGGCAAAGGATGTTTCGAGAGCAATTTCTCTGCTCAAATCTTCCCTCGGTAAAATGGGCAAGGCTTATCTTTCCATCATCTGCATTACCTTCATCGAGCTTTCGTTAGGCTTTTATATATTACGTCTTTTAGGAATTTTTTCATCTAACTATATCGCAATTCTCTCTCTGGTTATCGCTATTATCGATATTATTCCCGTCCTCGGCACAGGTACCGTTCTTCTTCCCTGGATAGCATATTCGCTTATTATGGGTAATTTCGGTATGGCTATCGGTCTCGGAATTATGTACGCATCCATCACTGTAATAAGACAGATTATCGAGCCGAAATTCGTGGCAGGACAGCTGGGACTTCCCCCTTTCCTTACCATCAGCGCCATGTATGTAGGACTCAAGATTATCGGTGTTTTAGGTGTGTTCATCGCACCAATGAGCATAATAATGCTCAAGCTTCTCAACGATGAAGGTATACTTCATTTATGGAAGCCTGTGAAAAAGGCAGAGGAAACGGCATCTCCCATAGCAGTCAAAGAAAAGAAAAAAGAGAAGAAATAAAAGATCGCCCGTCGGAGTTTTCCGGCGGGTTGTTTATTTTAGGGGTGCATTGAAAAAGGACACGGCGTGCCGTGTCCTTACGATACGTATATATGAGTTCAAATATTTGCGGCGGGATGAGTCATCCCGCCCTACATTATTAAAAAAGGCGGAATACCTTTAATATTATCGGAAAATTAATTCTGAGATGAGCATTACGAATTAAATATGTATGTCTGCCACGATGGGATAATGGTCCGAGGGGAACATATCCTGTACAGTGTCTCTGATAATCTTATAAGTATCAACAGGCGTATCCTTGGTGACGAAGATAAAATCAATAGCTCCCTGTCCCTCGTCTGCCTTTTTACCGTAGTTATGATAGGTAATACCGCTATCGGAGGTCTTGGCAGTAAATGCCGCATCATCGGCACCCTTAAGCATTGATGCGTAAACATCGCCGTCGCTGTAGGTATTAAAGTCACCTGTGATTACTACTGTTCCCTGTGTCTGTAATTTGCCCATTTCAGCCAAAAGCACCTTACACTGAGCGTCTCTTGTGCTTTCGAGAACGTGGTCAAGATGGGTATTTATGTGTGTGTAAACCTCGCCTGTTGTCTTGTCCTCTAAAACTGCCCAGGAAGCAATTCTTCTGCAGGCGCTATCATAGTCCACGGAATACTTTTTATAGGGTGTTTCCGAAAGCCAGAAGGTACCGCTGTCGAGAAGGTTATACTTATCCTTAAGGTAATAAACACAGTTATATTCGCTGAAGGGGCCGAAGAAATCTCTTGACTCACCTACTCGGGCATATTTATCCCCCACCTCTTTATCAAGAATTCGAAGCCATTTGGGCGTAGCCTCCTGAATGCCGAAGGAATCGGGTGCATACTGATTGATAATTTCCACGGAAATCTGAGAGCGGTTATCGATGCTGCCCTCGGGGTCATCGGCACAGCGGAGGTTAAAGGACATTACTCGGGTAGCCTCAGCACTCTTTTCGGGCACAGCATCGAGAACGATTTCACCAAAGTCGATGAGGTTGGCTTTTTTACTCACGGTGACACCTATTACTGCCACTGCGCCTACGGCAACCACTGCGGCAAGAGCGATGATAATAATTTTACTTTTTTTCATATTTTTGTTCCTCCTTGGATTTTTTACCATTGTACACCGCATTAAAGAAAAAGTCAAATGAACAAAATTAAACAGAGGATTAAGTCTCCTCTGTTTCAGGCATTACATAATCAAGTTTAAATCTACCCTTGTGTCGGTAGGGGTAGATTTTCAGCGCAAGCGCGCCGAGAAGGGCACCCGAGGTGTTCAGAAACATATCCCCCATGGTGTCCATAATGGGATAACGACCCACATCCATATACTCGAAGATAGTCTGATGCTTGGCAGTGCCCATAAGGTTAGTATAGGACCAGAACTGGGACCTTCCGACTGTTCCCGTGGTAAGACCGATAACCTGGTCGCCCGTGAACTCGAAAATTTCCCACAAAGTGGTACACATAAAGCTGAAGCCCACGGCACAGAGCAAAATCAGAGGAAGAGGCGCTGTCTTTTTTTCTTTTCTTATAAGAGCGCAGGCAAACTCATAGCCGAAAAAGACTATGCCTACACTGCATATAAAGTGCAGGAAGGAATCCCACAGTCTTACCTCGAAATAAAAATCGAGAAGATAAGCCGTAACCACAGCAATAAAATCTACCACGGTGATAGCCGACTGCATAACCGGCTCCACATAACGGAAAACTGTCCATTTAGGTGTGGCCATACAGAATTCCCACATAAACATTATGCCGAGATTCATCAGTATTTCCACAGAGATAACCCAATTAAAGGGCTCATCAAAAAGAGATTTGACGAACATACCGATCATAGCAAATCTTATTATCCACCAGAAAATATATGTAGAACGGGGACAGTTATTTTTCAGACGCTGAATATAATCTTTCATTTTATAACCAACCTTCAATTTACAGAACTGTCTGCTGTTTTAGTTTTATTGTTTTCGTAATTAATATCGTACTTAAACTTACCTCTTAAACGGTAAGGGAATACATTAATAAAGATAAGAGCCACGAATGCACTACAGGAATGAATGATAATATCTGCCATTATATCCATAAGCGGTATACGCTCAGGGTTGATAGCATTGATAATACCGCCCGCTCTGCCGGTTCCTTCCGAAAGTGCCGCTGACCAGAACTGAGCGTTACCCACATCTCCTGTGGCAAGACCGATAATCTGGTCACAGAAAAACTCACCGAGCTCGCATACATTAAAGAAGATAAAGCTCACACCGAAGGCCGCATAGAAAACCATAGCCTTGGTGGCGGCAAAGTGATACTTTTTAACGATACTGTAGCCTATCTCGTAGCCGTAAAGAACAGACCAGAAGGCAAAGAGCACCATCATAATCGGGTCAAAAAGCTTCACCTCATAATACCAGTTAAGGAATACACCGAAAAATGAAGAAATGAAAAGTCCTGTGTTCAGTGCGGTGTGAATGGAAACAGGCATAAAACGGAAGAGACTTTTTCCGGACATAGCCTGTGAAAGTTCCCAGAAGAATGAAGCAAAAAAGCATACTGCGATATGCACAAGAGACGTAAGAGAAGTACCGTCCGACATCAGACTGCCGACAAAGGCAACAAACATAAGCACTCTCAAAAGAGACCAATATATAAAAGTATGTAATTTACAGCCGTCTTTAAGACGTGAAATATACTCTTTCATTGTCTTCCTCCGTAAAATTCAAAATCCAAGAAATTATAACACATATTTTTTGTTTTGTCATCGGTTTTCGGTAAATATCTTAAAAATTATTAATAAATGTGACATTAAAACCTCTGTTTGTTTCGAAGACTGCATCCTTACCAAGGATGCATACAGGCATGCAGGTAAAAAACTTAGAAAAAAAATAAAAAAGTTTCCCGATAAAGGTTGACAAGAGAAATAAAATGGGGTATAATCAACAGGCTTTCACAAATGAAGCGTGCTGATATAGCTCAGTCGGTAGAGTGCATCCTTGGTAAGGATGAGGTCACCGGTTCAAATCCGGTTATCAGCTCCAAGCCCTTGAAACTTAAGGTTTCAAGGGCTTTTTCTTTGCTTTTTATAACTTTATCTGTGTGCATCCTTTTTTACACTTTTTTAATGAAGGAATGCGGTCAAATTATGAGTTCAAAACCCTATTTCGTGGACAGTCAAGAAATATAAACAAACAGTTGATTTTTTGAAGTAATGGTGATAAACTATAAGCACCACATAAAAAATCAAAATACTGCCAAACTAAGAGTGTGCATTTTTATTTCGGTAAAAATGCGGGCTTGTTTTCGCATTTCTTAGTTTGGATTGTGGATTTTTTGTGTGGTAGCAAATCAAAGTCTGCATTTTTCGTGTGTGCATTCTTCGGTTTGCACACACTTTTTATTTTATGGAGGTAAAAAACAATGAAAAACACGACAAAGAAATTCCTTTCAATGCTCTTGGCGGTAATTATGCTTTTATCCGTTATGCCCTTTGGTTTTTCAGCCGAAGCTAAATTATCTGTTGAGGGCCAGGAGTTGGTGTCCGCCTACGTGAAAATGATGAGTTATCAGCACAACCGTTATAAACAAGGTGATAACATCTTAATTAGCCAAATAAATGAAATAACAGATATCCAATCAAAAGCATGCAACGAGGTTATAGATCGTTACGGATGGGATGTAGAAACTTATGACTATCTGAATGACAGTACAAATGCCCAGGCAATTGCCGAAAGCACCAAGATATATAAAACAGCCATTAAAGATATAGAAGACTTCCTCAAAAAACAAGAAATTACGATAGTTATCGATGTTTATGAATATACAATGATAGCACAATATGAAAAATTATACAGTAAAGAGGAAATAGTAACCGCAGAGAAAGCCGTTGAAAAAAATGCTGAATTATTTGAAGAAGCGTCATATTTTTACAGCGAAGCGAGTAAGCTTTTGGATGAATTTAATACACAGGAAGAATTTGATGTTTATTGGAAACAAGGCATGCCTATATGGGAAATGTTTTACAACTGCCTTGACGGCAACCACCCCTACGGTGAATACATATCAAACGGTGATGCAACCGAAAAAGCCGACGGCACAATAACTGCAACCTGTGAATTCTGCGGTGCAACCGATACAGTAATTGATGAAGGCTCAAAGCTCGTTAAAGAGCCTGCTTCATTCTTTGAAATATTTATCGAGTTCTTCAGAAATCTTATCGCAAAAATCCTTGCTATATTCTCATAATTCAGTATATTTCTTTATACATACGGGGAACGATTCAAAACCGTTCCCTTAACTTTTTACACCTCCAAAAGACTAACATACTTATAAACCATGATTTCTTCGGGCGGATAATATCCGCCCCTACCGTATATACTGAGGTTAGCGGCAGGATAGGGTCATACCGACCTACTTTTTTGTTTTTACCCTTGACAAAAGTAAAATAATGGTTATAATTAATTTTAGCACTCTGATGATGTGAGTGCTAAAATTTTCTTTTAAGATTGGAGTTAAATATAAAATGGCTAAGAAACAGTTCAAAGCAGAATCAAAAAAGCTGATGGATATGATGATTAATTCCATCTATACCCATAAGGATATTTTCCTTCGTGAGCTTATCTCAAATGCAAGCGACGCTCTCGATAAAAGATATTACCGCAGTCTTTCACAGGGCGAAAGCGGCAGTGCCAGAGAGGATTATAAGATTAATCTTGCCGTAGATAAGGACAGCCGTACACTCACTATCAGCGATAACGGATGCGGTATGAACGAAAAAGAATTAGAGACCAACCTCGGCACCATCGCAAAAAGCGGTTCTCTTGACTTCAAAAGCGGTGTAGAAAAGGACAGCGATGTAGAAATCATTGGTCAGTTTGGCGTAGGCTTCTACTCTGCTTTTATGGTGGCTGACAAGGTTACCGTAATCAGTAAGGCTCTCGGTGAGGACAAGGCCTACAAATGGGAGTCCGCAGGTGTGGACGGCTACACCATCGGCGAGGCTGAAAAGGACAGCGAGGGCACCGTTATCACTCTTAAAATCAAAGAAAACACCGAAAACGAAAACTACGACAAATACCTCGACCAGTACGGTGTACAGGACATCGTCACCAGATATTCCGACTATATCCGCTATCCCATTATGCTCGATATGAGCCACACACAGCTTAAGGAAGGCACCGAGGACGAATACGAAACAATCATCGAGCCTACACAGCTTAACAGTATGGTCCCCCTGTGGAGAAAGAACAAAAACGAAATCACCGCTGATGACTATAACAATTTCTATATGTCGAAGTTCTACGATTTCGAGGCTCCTCTGAAAACCATTCATTCAAAGACTGAGGGTCAGATTTCCTACGATGCGCTGATGTACATCCCCTCTCACGCACCCTTCGATTTTTACTCAAAGGACTACGAAAAGGGTCTCCAGCTTTACTCAAACGGCGTGCTTATTATGGATAAGTGCGGTGACCTTCTCCCCGACTATTTCAGCTTCGTAAAGGGTCTCGTTGACTCTGCCGACCTCTCTCTGAATATTTCAAGAGAGCTTTTACAGCAGGACCATATCCTCAAAGTTATTGCTAAAAATGTAGAAAAGAAAATCAAAAACGAGCTTTCAAAAATGCTCACTTCCGACAGAGAGGCATACGAGAAATTCTTCTCCGCCTTCGGTATTCAGCTTAAATACGGCCTTTACACCAATTACGGTATGAACAAGGAAACTCTTCAGGACCTCGTCATGTTCTACTCCTCAAACGAAAAGAAGCTCACCACTCTCAGAGAGTATGCGGACAGAATGAGAGAAGAGCAGAAGACTATCTACTACGCCTCAGGTGAAACTATCGACAAGATAGACCTTCTGCCTCAAGCTGATGCAGTAAAGAGCAAGGGCTATGAAATTCTCTATTTCACTGACGATATCGATGAATTCGCCATTCAGATGCTCCGTGAATATGACGGCAAGACCTTCACCAACATCTGTGCCGCAGGCTTAGACCTTCAGAGTGACGAAGAAAAAGAAGCCGTAAGCAAAAAGAACGAGGATGAAAAAAAGCTGCTCACCTTCCTTAAGGAGAGCATCGGTGACAGCGTTAACGAGGTAAGATTTACTTCTTCACTTAAAAATCACCCTGTATGCCTTACCACAGAGGGTATGCTCTCACTCGAAATGGAAAAGGTGCTTTCTGCTATGCCCGGTGCTAACGGTGGAGCCAAGGCTACACTTATCCTCGAAATCAGTACAGAGCATCCTATCGCTGAAAAGCTCGTAAGCCTTTATAGCGAAGACAAGGAAAAAACCGCTAAGTATGCTAAGATTCTCTATGCACAGAGCTGTCTTATCGCAGGCAGAACAGTGGACAATCCTGCAGAGTTCAGCGAGATGATTTGTGAACTGATGTGATTAACCTCTCCGTCTTTGCTTCGCAAATCCACCTCTCCTTTCAGGAGAGGCTCGATAAATAAATATGTTTGATTTAAAGGAGCGAGAAGCCGCTCCTTTATTCTTTTGCTTGTCAGCGGGCGGATAATATCCGCCCCTACCGTTTACCGTAAAGAGAGATAAACGAACGGACGACCGATGGTCGCCCCTACGATTGACAGCACAAGGAATAATTGATATAATCGAAAAAAGGAGATGATGAAATGAAGAAAAAATTTTTAATTATACTCTGTCCACTGCTGATTATTGCAATTATCTGTGGAGTTATTTATCTTACACCTCACAGCACTGAGGGGGCGGTTCTGTCTAACCCTAAAGCGAGTGAAGCAGCGGATATGTATTATCAGATGATATGCAACGCTACAGGCTGGGGTGTTTTTTCAGGTCAACAGGAATCCACATGGATGGGGAGTGCTGACTACGAGACGGACTACATTTACTCTGCTTCAGGTAAACTTCCTATTATAAAAGGCTTCGACTATATGAACGACGATTTCGACGGTGTTAATCAGAGAGCCGCAGAATGGTACGAAAAAGGTGGTATTGTTACTATCTGCTGGCACTGCGGAAGTGATTTCAGCGGTGAATGGAAAGACTGCAAGGAGACAGATATAGCAGACTGGGAAAAGGCTCTTACAGCAGGCACGGATGAATATGATAAACTTATTGAAGGTATGGACAAGGGTGCAAAGGCACTTCTTGAGCTTAAGAAAAAAGGTATTCCTGTTTTGTGGCGTCCCTTCCACGAATTTGACGGAGACTGGTTCTGGTGGAGCCGTGGCGGAAGTGAAAGTTTCAAAAAGCTGTGGCGAATTATGTATGAAAGATATACAGACTACCACGGACTCAATAACCTTATATGGGTGCTCGGATATTCACATAAAATGGAAAATGTAAAGGACTGGTATCCCGGAGATGAGTACTGCGACATTATCGGTGCAGATACTTACGATATAGAGATAGTGCATAAGCTTTACCGTGCTATGAAAAAGGTCACCTCCGCACCGAAGCCTCTGTGTCTGCACGAATGCGGTAAGAATCCTACGGTGAAGGATTTGAAAATTTCGCCCTGGAACTACTTTATGACCTGGCATACGGAGTATCTGACGGAGACGAATACACCCGAAGAGATAAAGGAGCTTTATAACAGCGAGTTTGTGATGACATTAGATTAAAAGTTTATGCTTTTTTGGTGATATGAAAATTGCGGCGGGATGAGGTCATCCCGCCCTACATTATAAAAAGGACAGACCGTAAAAAGTCTGTCCTCTTTGTTTGTGTGTTTGATTTACCAGATAACTCTGGTTGCGATGTCTTCTTTGATAAGAGCAACGAAGTCCTCTGTAGACATAGAGCCCTGGTCGCCGTGGCCGCGCTTTCTGACGGAAACGGTGCCCTCTTCGGCTTCCTTGTCACCGATAACGAGCATATAGGGAATCTTTTCGAGCTGTGCTTCACGGAGCTTATAGCCGAGCTTTTCACTTCTTGTATCGATATCAACATCGTCAATGCCTGCAGCCATAAGAGCCTCTTTCACTGCATAAGCGGCATCCTGATGGCGGTCTGCGATAGGAAGGATGCGTACCTTTTCGGGTGCGAGCCATACAGGGAATGCACCTGCATACTTTTCGATAAGAAGAGCAAGAGTTCTCTCATAACAGCCGATGGATGTTCTGTGGATGATGTAGGGGTTTTTCTTGGTTCCGTCGGGAGCTACATACTCCATACCGAATTTTTCGGCAAGCATCTGGTCGATCTGAATGGTGATAAGAGTGTCTTCCTTACCGTGAACATTCTTAATCTGGATGTCGAGCTTGGGACCGTAGAAGGCTGCCTCACCGATACCGATTTTATAGTCGATGCCGAGCTTATCGAGGATTCTGCCCATCATACCCTGAGCTTCATTCCACTGCTCTACTGTACCGATGTACTTCTCTGTATCTGCGGGATCCCACTGTGAGAAACGGTAGGAAACATCCTCGTAAAGGCCGAGAGTTTTAAGCATATAAATAGCAAGCTCAAGACAGCTCTTGAATTCGTCCTCTAACTGTTCGGGTGTACACATAAGGTGACCCTCGGAAATAGTGAACTGACGGACACGGATAAGACCGTGCATTTCACCTGAAGCCTCGTTTCTGAAAAGAGTGGAGGTTTCACCGAGTCTCATAGGCAGGTCACGGTAGGAACGGGCTCTGTTAAGATAAGCCTGATACTGGAAGGGACAGGTCATGGGACGCAGGGCGAACACCTCGTCGTCAGTTTCCTCGTCGCCCATTACGAACATACCGTCCTTATAGTGATCCCAGTGGCCTGAGATTTTATAAAGGTCGCTCTTAGCCATAAGAGGAGTCTTTGTACGGAGCCATCCTCTTCTCTTTTCCTCGTCTTCCACGAAACGCTGAAGAGTCTGAACGATGTGTGTGCCCTTGGGAAGCATAATGGGAAGACCCTGACCGATATAGTCAACGGTGGTGAAAATTTCAAGCTCTCTGCCGAGCTTATTGTGGTCACGCTTTTTGGCTTCCTCTATCTGTGCAAGATGTGCTTCAAGGTCGGCGGCTTTGGTGAAAGCTGTGCCGTAAATTCTCTGAAGCATTTTGTTTTTACTGTCGCCTCTCCAGTAAGCACCTGTACAGGAGGTAAGCTTGAAAGCCTTTACTCTGGATGTGTCGGGAATGTGAGGACCTGCGCAAAGCTCCTCGAATTCGCCCTGACGGTAGAAAGAAATGGGTTCGCCCTTGTCAGCGTGCTCTTTGATAAGCTCAACCTTATAGGTCTCCCCTCTTTCTTCCATAAGATCAATAGCCTCTTCGGGAGAAAGCTCGAACTTTTCAAGGAAAAGACCTTCCTTGACTATCTTTTTCATTTCTGCCTCAATCTTTTCGAGGATTTCTGGAGTGAAGTTTACTTCACTGTCAAAATCATAGTAAAAGCCGTTATCTACTGCGGGACCGATGGCAAGCTTTACATCGGGGTAAAGTCTTTTTACAGCCTGAGCGAGAATATGAGAGCAGGTATGCCAGAAGGTTTTCTTGGCTTCCTCATCGTCAAAGGTGAGGATTTCTACCTGACAGTCACCCTTCAGCACTGTTCTTAAGTCACAGATTTCTCCGTCAATTTTGCCGAGGCAAGCGGCCTTGTAAAGACCTGCACCGAGGCTCTTTGCTACGGTAATGAGACTTGCGCCCTCTTCGTATTCACGGACTACGCCGTCTTTAAGTGTTACGTTAATCATAATTAACATCCTTTCATTAAAAATAAGAAAAACTCCATCCTATGCTTTTTGCACAGGATGAAGTCATAAATTCTAACTCCACGGTTCCACCCGTATTCCGCCCTGAGAGCGGCACTCATAAGCCTTAACGCGGCAAACGGCATACCTTGTTTCGGTACACACTCGGGAGTGGTAGACCTTGTTT
>JAZNMU010000042.1:0-1757 GCA_045579865.1 Acutalibacteraceae bacterium | reverse complement strand
CATTTGATTCTGTCGGAATGATAACGGGGCTGACCGCTTATGACCTGATAGCGGCAGTTATTTCCTGCCTGATAGCTGCGGTTCTCGGTGCGGGACTTATAAAAAATCACCCCAAAATTATCATTGCAGGCTTGGCGCTTTCTGTTCTGGAGGTATTGTTTTACACCGTGACTGATTTGTTAAACGGTGAAGGTATCTATATCAGTGCTGTGCTGAACGGCATAACCCTTGCAACTTATCTGCTTATGCTGGCTTCAATAGTTAGCTTCAAAGAAATGGTGGCAAAGATAACTGTTTTAATTACGGCGGTCATAGAATTGCTTTCATCTGCAGTTATGTTTTTGTCTTCGGCTGGAGTTCTTTACAGTGCGGAAGATGTATCGGATATTATCGGGGGACTCTCACTGTCATATACTAATGCGGGCTTGGCGAGTGCATTCATTACCATTTTTATCAGTTTTTATATTTATGTTCTTATAACCTATGAGGGAAGGGATATACTGAAAGAGCTTACCGATGACACAGAAGAAAAATATGCGTATATCGATATTTACAGACATACATTTCTCTTTGTTTTCGAAATAATATGGTCTCTCCTATGGGTGCATCGTACTACAAAAGCCATGAACGAAATTTCCCGTGACGGTAAGATTTACAGCCCTGTGAAGGAGGTTCTCAAGCAGTTCATTCCTTTTTACCCTTTTTACTGGTCTTACACACAGGCGAGAAGACTTGAAGCTGCATTGAATAAATGCGGCGCAGAAGAAAGCGGAATGGGAACTGTTGCAGTTGTTCTGAATATCTTCTGTGCTTTCGGTGGCGATATTTATCTCCAGGATAAAATAAACGAATATTGCATTATCAGCGATAAAAAGTTAAAGAAGAAAGCAAAGTACGATTATGACGAAAACGAAGGCATAGTGCCCGAATACCCCGTGGATACCACAGAGCATAAGCCTACGGAAATAATAATAGAAGATTAAAGGAAAACCGTGTCCTTTTTTGGAGACACGGTTGATTATTTTATTCTGTCGCTTATTTTATATATTTCGCTGCATACTCGTGAAGCAGTCTGTCCGCTCTTTCTGCACAGTCAGGGTCGTTTGCCAGTCCGTGGTCGGAGTTGGGGTAACTGATGAAATCATAGGTGACACCGTACTGCTCGAATTTTTCCACGATTGAAAGTGCGTTTGAATAGGGTACAATGGTGTCCTTTTCACCGTGACAGAGAACGGTGGGGACTGTGCTCTCGTTTACATAGGTAACAGGTGAAACGCTGTAAAGAGCATCCTTTGCACTGTCCTTTTCTTCGATAGTGAAGCTCTGTCCGCACGCCCATGACATAAGACCGCACACGGTGGCCGTGTCACCGAGATCACTTTCGTAATAGAAGTTATCGTCATAAAGGTCCGTCGGTCCGCAGTAGCTCACGACAGCGGCGGGGGTAATGGGAGCAGTGTCCTTTCTGGAATAAGCATAGAACATAGAAAGATGTGCACCTGCCGATGCGCCTGTGAGAAGCACTTTATTGATTTTTCCACCCTTTTTCTCGCCGGCTGTCTTTATAGCCGAGAGAGCCGAATCTATATCGTCGGCAATATCGTGGAGGCTGATATTTTCGTCAAGATAACGGTAGTTAAGTGCCGCAGCGGCATAGCCGAGATCGTTGGCACAGGAGCCTACGAAATCCTTATAGACATCTTTGTCTCCGCCTATCCAGGCTCCACCGTGTATAAAAAGGATAAGACCGACCTCTC
>JAZNMU010000041.1:0-25900 GCA_045579865.1 Acutalibacteraceae bacterium | reverse complement strand
CAAGCATATTTTAACCTGACTAAATCATACGGCATAACTCCATCAATGTCAAGACGTGGCAACCCTTATGATAATGCTATGGCTGAAAATTTCTTTTCTATTCTCAAAACTGAATGTATATACCGAACAAAATTGAGAACCAATGAGGAGGCTCGCCTCCTCATAGGTCAATACATCGACTTTTATAACAACGAAAGAATTCAACTAAAAACAAACCTGACTCCGATAGAATTTCGAAGTCAGTATGTTGCTTAAAATTTAATATTTAACACCATAGGGGTGTTTTTTGTGCTGTCCGTACAAATTGGGGCAGTTCACTCTGTGGGGATGTTTTTATTTAGCCTTCTTTATATTCTTTGAGTGTGAATGCTCCGTTACCTTCATCGTCGAAGGTGACATCGATCACACCGATTTCCATACTGCCGTTGTTATATTCAACGGTAAAGGTTATGGTGTCTTTAAATGTCGATAAAGGCATATCCGGGTTATCGTTTATAGCGTTGTCGAGCTTGTCAGAGTTTTTCCAGTGGAAACCTCCACTGTCCTGATGATACTGTTCTGCGGTTATGGTTATGTCATTTCCGTGAGGAATCCATATTGTTTTTCCTTTTTCCTGTTCTTCCTCAATAAGCCTCCAGTCGTAATATTCCACATATCCCCATTCACTTGAATTCTTTACATTTATGGACTTGATGTTTTCTTTGTCTGTTAAATTTAATTTAATGCTGTTTGCCAGAGTTTCAATAAAGATAATATTTTCAAAGCCGCCACGGACACAGCCTATACCGTAATCCAAAGGTTCAACCTTAGTACTTTCAGCAATATCAGTCAGCATTTCATTAGCTTTAACAACAGCTTCTTTTCTTTCACTTTCACTCATTCCCCTTACATCTATAAATGAAATCTTATATGCAAATGGAAATGTTTCATTCAACTTTAATGTTCTATATTCTTTTGCTGATTTCTCACTTTCCGCGGCACCTGCTACCATAATAAAAGGATTTATCTGCTTCGGTGCAGGCCGACTGCTTGTCTTGCTTTCTGATGTGGTGGGTGCAATTGTTGGCGAGGACGGATAAAATCCGAACATTACTGCTAAAACAAGGCAAAGAACAATTGCTCCTGCCGCTGTTTTGCCATATACTCCTGAACGTGTTTTTTTCGGTATGCTCTTTGCTTTCAGCCTTGTTTCCATATAAGGGTCAGGCTCGATAATGTCAATGGATTTCTTTAAATCTTCTTTATTCATCATACATAATCCTCCAATTCAAGTTTAAGTATTTCTCTGCTTCGTTTAAGTCTCATTTTTACGGCAGATACACTGATTTTCAGCGTTTTCGCTATTTCATTTACCGAGTAATCATAGTAGTAATATAAAATTACGGAGGATTTATACTTTTCGGGTAATTCCATAACCTTTCTCAGGATATCCGTTTTCTCTACACCGTCATCTGCTACGGCATAATCTATGTCTTCAAGTGGGATATTTTTAGCGGATGCCCTCTTTATAAAATCACGGCTTTTGTTTTGTGTAACTCTGATAAACCAGGCTTTTTCGTGTTCTTTATCTTTAAAAAACTGCTTTCCCAATAGATACTTCATAAAAACATCCTGTAAAATATCCTCTGCATCGGCTGAATTTCCCACATACAGATAAGCTATCTTAAAAAGCATATTTCCGTAATCCTTATATTTGCTTTCAAATTCTTTTTCGAGATCCCGTTTGTTCATAAGTACCTCCTTTCACTAATAAAACGATTACGGACAGGGTTTGGTCACAAAAACTTTATAACAAAAAAGCGGACACGGCAAGCCGTGTCCCTATGAATTATACATTCAGAATTAACATAAGTATCCGAAAACACCTCATAGTCTTTTACACTTATTATTTAATAGCCTTACTTATTAATTATGTTTTCCAACGAAAACCCTTCTTTAAGGATTTTTGTAATCAGGTTAATTAAAGCAGTCAGAAAACGTATGGCTGTTGTAAATCTTTTATTTTCGTTTACTATACCTATATCTTCTTCATTGACAACAAGAGCAGAAACTGTTTCCGTAGATTTATCATACTGTAAGAACTGAGGGTATTTTTCATTGTCAACAGTAAGGTTTTCCCTGAAAATATCAACAAACATTCTGTCATGAACATACGGTGGGAACACATCATGGAACAAATCCTTTATATACCATGTTGTATCCGGCCAGAGAGCTCCGGTAGAATCAATAACTTTATCCGGTGAAAGATATTTTTTGTTTTCGATTGTTGCTATATAATCATCGCTGAGAATTTCACCGTATTTTGCGGCAACCGCTCCGAAGGATTGATCTTTTACGGTAGTATAACAATCACTTTGTTCAACTGCTTCTTTTGAAAGTGGGTATGCAGGTGAATTGTATTTGACAACGTTATAGAATTTTACTCCGCGTTCTTCAAGTTCCTTTGCTGTTTTTTCAAAATTAAGCTGAACATTATAATGATAAGCATCTGCTTTTTCAATCAGTCTTGCATACTCTTCCTTGCAGTCTCCGAAAACAAAATCTCTTGCCTGTTCGTAGTATTCCGGCAATACCATCGCCCAGTGTGAGGGCCAAGAGCCGAAGCTTGCACGGAGGAATTTAGGTATAAGATCGGATTTGACATCATTAACGACATTTTCAGCCAGGTCAGTAACACCGTCCAGAACGCTTATCTGTTTCAAAAACGGCACTAAAGTCTCAAGGAAAGCCTTTACCTCTTCATCCTGAAAAAGATCACTGTTATCAAGATAGTAATCAACGAAACTGTCAATGGCATCTCCGTCTAATTCCACCTGACCGGAAAAGAAAGCCGTAAGATAGGTTACACCGTAAATTGATGCTGTATAATAAAGTACTTTTCCTACATTTTCAGCGGCGTGGTCTGTGTATTCTTCAAGATAAGTTGCAACAACGTTACTTCCGTAACAGCGGCTTACGATATTTACCTTATCCTTGCCTGTTGCCGCCTTTACTCTGTCGATATAAATCTTAAGCTCTTTTGCGGTCTGGAAGGGAGAAAGTCTCCAGTCATATTTGAAATGATAGTCAAATATTCTGTAGTCGCCCTTTTTGTCGTTTACATACTCTGTTTCCACATTCCAGCGGCAGCTGCTTCCGTCAGATGCTTCTCCGTTGTTGTCAAGCCTTACCTTTTCATAAACAGGAGCAAAGGCATCGTAAAATTCCTGTGCATAGGCTTCGAAGTCACCGGAAAGATAACCTAAAGCAAACTCTTCGAGACAAGGTACAAGTGTTTCCTTTATTATGGCACCTGCATCGGCATTAATGGGGTGGATCTGATTTCCTTCGGCATCATAAATCTCTCCCGCAGCACCCATAATATAAATAATGGGGTCGTCCTCGATCTCAACCGCTGAAACCAATACCATAGAAGATAATATTATACACAAAGACAAAACAAACACTAAAACTTTTTTCATAGAACAGCCTCCTTTTTACGGAATAATTCTAACATTTCAGTTCTTTCAAATCAATAACTGTTAACTAAGTTTTATTTTTGTTAATATTTATGCAATAACAATCACGAAATTGCACGATGAGGCAGATTATTAAAAGGCGGTTTCAGATGAAGGCCCCTTGTTTTTTTGTTAATCAAAAACGAACACGGCAAACCGTGTTCGTACGAAATATTATTTAGGATAAACATATGTGTCAGAATAAGTTTCGTAATCCTTTACGCTCACTATCTTAACACCTTTTTCTTTTAAAAGGTTTATCAATTCTGAAAGCTCTTCCGGTGCGTCATAAACACCAATAATGTAACCTTCATAGTCTTTATCCACAGCAATATACAATTCCTTATCTTCATACCCATCAGAATAGGTCTCGTTTTCGGGGTCTGTATAACCCTCTATAAGGAAAAACTCTACTCTATCGTTTTTAAAGGGCAGAATCTCATTTTTCACCTGTGTGCCCACATAAATTCCGCTGTCGTGAAGAGCGACAGTGCAAATTTTAAAGAAATAGTTATACCCTGTGCAAAGAACTATAACTATACAACACACCGCAGCCAAAATAGCCGTGGCTCTCTTTTCAGCCTTTTTATCTCTTTCCGAAGCGTATACCCTTTTAATAAATAAGGCTTCAAAAATGTGCACTATGATATAACGATAGCAGATAATAAGTAAAAAGAAGCTGAACTGTGGGCTTTCACCGATTCCGAGCAGTCGGTAAAGTCCATCGGGTAAAAACACGGAAGTAAGCTTTTCGACGGCAATAAGTGTTGCTAAAGCAAGAATACCGCCGATTATATATGACGGAATTTCAAGCCAAAGATTCTTTTTACTGTTTTTGTTTTGCTTTTTAGCATATTCTTTGGTTTTATCGGAAACAGGCTCATATCCGTTGTTTTCAAGATGTGCATACAGCCTCTGCTCAAAAACCGTAAGCTTTCCTTTTCTGCTTCTTCTTTTGAAATATTTGTCAAGCTCTTTATAATTGCCCGAATTTGCGAAGGTATATGTCAGATTACCGTGGCCGTAAAAATAAAGGTTGATTTCGTGCTTTTCCGCATTTTTTCTGAAATTTTCTTTCAGCTTATCGGCCGTGATTTTTTTCGAAACCACAGACATATCCTGTTCGTAGTTATCCTTGAGCTGTTTCTGCAAAAGGAGATTTCCCGGAATATCATTGATTTTCTCCAGATTCTTTTCAATAAAGTCAAGAATTGCACCTGTGGCCTCTGAAACATCATCTTCATCCTGCAAGGTGTGGAAATCAAGTGTTTCAAAGTCTTTAGATTCTATAACATTATGTATATCATAGGGCGAAAAATAATAGGGAGAGAAGGAGAACTTGAATCTGCTCAGAATACTGTAGCCTATTAAATCCTCCGTATCCTCGAAAAGCGGATAGCCGTAGGTTAAACTGTCACCTACGAAAATATTTACATCAAAGCCTCTTAAAGAGACGGTTATGCTTTCCTCATTGGTTTTTTCATCGAAAACAAAGCCTTTACATTCCGCACCGTTTCTCTGCTCAAATAACTTTACCTCATTTTCGATAATACCTGTAAAATCAGATACCGTATCCTTCATCCTTACTTCCTCCTTCTGTTAAACCCCATATCCCCCATCGACAGAAATAACCTGTCCCGTGATAAACTCTGCCTTTTCTTCTGCGAGGAAGCGGACTAATTCTGCCACATCCTCACCTGTTCCTGCTCTGCCCACGGGAGTACAGTCGATAATTTCACGGACGGCCTTCTCATCGAGGTTGCCGTTCATTTTCGTATCAATAAAACCGGGTGCCACACAGTTTACGGTGATACCGCTGGGGCCGACCTCCTTGGCTAAAGCCTTTGTAAAACCAATAAGTCCCGACTTTGCGGCACTGTAATGTACCTCACAGGAAGCACCGCTTATACCCCACATAGAGGAGATGTTTATAATTCTTCCCCATTTGCTGTTTATCATCGAGGGGAGAATTTCTTTTGTCAAAGAAAGTGCAGACATTAAGTTAATATCAAAAACTTCCTTTATCTTTCTTTCATCGGCAAGCTGAAAAAGTGTCTGATACGCCACACCCGCATTATTAACGAGTATATCCACTCTGCCGAAATGTGACAGCGCCTTTTCTGCGAGAGCCTTTACCTCTTTTTCATCAGAAAAGTCCGCACCGAAGGCTGCTGCTTCTATATTATACTCTTTGCTTAACCTTTCGCAAAGCTCTTCGGCTGTCTTTCCTGAAGAGGAGTAGTGAAGAGCAAGATTACAGCCGTCTTTGGCAAAGGCTTCACATATCGCCTGACCAATACCGCCTGCAGCCCCTGTTATTAAAGCAATTCTATTCATAAAAACTCCTTACTTACCTACACAGAACTGTGTGAAAACTTCGTTTACCACGCTTTCCTTGGCTCTTTCACCCGTGAGCGAAAGGAGAGCCTCAATAGCGTTATCTATACAGACATTGACTGCGTCCATAGTTATACCCATTTCTATAGCCTCTATGGCTTCATCTATAGCAGAAAGAGCCTCTGTGGCACTCCGTCTCTGTCTTTCCGTGGCAAGCATAGCCTGTGAGGTGTCTACCTTATCGGTGCCGAGCACCTTTTCGATAACCTCTGTCAGCTCCTGTTCGCCCTCATGAGTTGCGGCGCTGATGAACACTGTATAAGGGAGAGCATTTTTAATATACTCCACATCCGCCTGTGAAGGAAGGTCTGTTTTGTTTACTATACCGATTACATCTCTGCCTTTGCAAAGGTCAAGAATATCTTTATCGCTTTCGTCGAGTGCTGAGGATCCGTCAAAAACTGCAAGAATAAGTGATGCTCTTTCTATTTTCGTTCTGGCAAGATCAACACCTATGCTTTCCACCACATCGTCACTCTCTCTTATTCCCGCCGTATCTGCTAAGCGAAGAATAACACTGCCCACACGGACTGTTTCCTCCACCACATCACGGGTAGTACCCGCTATATCCGTAACGATGGAACGACTGAAGCCCGAAAGCATATTCATAAGAGCAGACTTGCCTACATTGGGCTTGCCGACTATAGCAGTCTCCACACCTTCGGTAATAGCCTTGCCTGCATCGAATTTATCTAAAAGAGCTGTTAGCTTTGTTTTAACCTCACCGAGACTTTCACGCAGATAATCAAAATCAAGCTCAGGAATTTCGTCGTCGGGATAATCCACCCAGGCAGACATATGCGCCGCCGAAGAAACGAGCACATTGCGAAGCTCCCCGATTTGTCTTGACAAAGCACCGTCAAGAGCAGTGAGTGCCGCCCTCATGGAGCCCTCACCTTGAGCACCGATGAGCCCCATAACAGCCTCTGCCTCAGATAAATCCATTTTTCCGTTAAGGAAGGCTCTTTTGGTAAACTCGCCGGCTTCGGCAGGTCTTGCCCCGGCAGAAAGTACGGCACGAAGCACCTGCTTCGTCACATAGACACCGCCGTGACAGGAAATTTCCACCGTGTCCTCACCCGTATAGCTTTTCGGCGCACGGTAAACCAGAGCTACAGCCTCGTCAATAACCTGACCCTCCATATACACCTTACCGTGAGCGGCTCTGTAGCCTTTAAGGCAAGAAAGACTTTTACCCGATGTGGTTTTAAATACCCTGTCGGCTATTTCGCTTGCATTTTCACCGCTTATTCTGATAACGCCGATGCCCCCAGCCGCAAGAGGAGTGGAAACGGCGGCAATTGTATCTGACATAAGATAACTCCTTTACAGAATTTCTGTATGGTATTGTAGCACAGTTTCTTTCCTTTTTCAATGAAAAGCAATTATTAAGAAAAATTTTTCCATTATTATTGACTTTTAATGTTATAAAGTGCTATTATCATTATACCTATAAATATTTTGGAGGAATAACAATGAAAAAAACACTTTCAATTCTTCTTGCTGCTCTTATGCTTTTCTCACTTTCAACAGTAGCATTTGCGGCAGACTATGATCAGATTTTTATCAGAGATCCTGAGGGCGACGGAAAAGACCTTATGGAATACCGTATTCCTGCTCTCTACACTCTCAATGACGGCTCTGTTCTTGCAGCAGCTGATGCAAGATACGGTCACGGCTCAGACTCCCCCAACAACATCGACTCTCTTGTAGCTATTTCTCCCGACGGCTACACAGACTGGAGTTATGAAGTTATCAACCACTTTGATGATTATGCTGACGGTGTTACAGATGTAAACAGTGCATCCTTCATCGATATGGCTGTTACTCAGGACAGCAACGGCAAAATCTATGTACTCGTTGACGCACAGCCCGCAGGCTGCGGTTATCTCCAGTGCAAGCAGGGTACAGGCTATGCTACTATCGACGGTGAAGAGCGTATGCTCCTTACTACAGGCGACAACACCAATCTCAGCACCTTTGATTACTACATCGGTGCATTCGATAAGTACGGCTTTGCTCCCATTCTCAGCCGTGCAGACGGAAAAGAGACAGGCTATGCCGTAGACGCAGAATTTGACATCTACAAAGACGGCAAAGCAGTAATGACTCCTCAGATTACAGCTGACGGCACAGGCGAAGACATCAAGCAGAATGTTTTCTATGCAAATGCACCCTTCAAGGTATTTATGACCACATACCTCTGGCTCCGCACCAAAGAAGCTGATTCAGACAAATGGAGTGCTCCGCAGATTATCACAGGTCAGGTTAAAAATGACGGTGAATTCTTCCTTGGCATCTGCCCCGGCAGAGGTTATGTTACAGAACTCAAAGACGGTACCGAAAGAGTCATCTTTATGGTATACGATAACGGTGTTCTCGGCTGGAATAAATTCGAAAATGTAAGCACTATTTACTCCGATGATAACGGTGTTACCTGGCAGAGAGGTGCTGAAACCGTATGCGGTCTTCAGGTAGGTAAGACAAGTGAATCCCAGATAGTAGAGCTTAATGACGGTGTTCTCCGTATGTTTGCCCGTAACGACGGTAACTACATTGCTTATGCAGACAGCTTTGACGGCGGTCACAGCTGGACAGACTTTATTTCCGACCTTAGTCTTTCCGCTCACGGCAACTGCATGTGCTCCTTCATTGATACAGAAATTAACGGCCAAAAGGCTGTTATCGGCTCCTTCGCTTCAAATAACTCAAAGAGAGCTGACGGCGTTATCAAGGTAGGCTTCGTAAAATCCGACAACTCAATCAACTGGGTTTCAACTTATAATCTTCCCGGCGGAAACAGTCCTTGGGCAAACTTCTTCGGCTACTCATGCATAACTGAGCTTTCAGACGGTAACTACGGTATCCTTTATGAAGACGAAGCATCTCATATTTCATATATGATTTTCTCAGTTGACGCAAACGGAAAAATCACAGAGGTTAACGGTGAAGAGCCCGAGCCCAATCAGTCCGCTCCCCTCACTTTCTGGCAGAAGCTCATCAACTTCTTCAAAAATCTCTTTGCAAAACTTTTCAACTTCTGATAAAGTGAATACATAAAATTACAGCACCTCGTACGGGGTGCTGTTTTTATGCGCATAAGAATGTCCCTCTCCTCCGCAAGGAAAGGGACATCATTTTCTTATTTCATCATTCTTCTGATTACTGCTTCGCAATCTGCTTCATCCATAATCTTCGGTACGGGATAAAGGGGATTGCCTTCCTTAAGAGCTCTTTCTACGATAATGGGAATATCCTTTTCCTGAATCATATCAAAGCCGTCGGGAATGTTCATGTTCTTATTGAGTGTCTTGATAGCCTCGATGAATGCTTCTGCTTTTTCCTTATCTGTGCCGTTTGTCTTTACACCGGCGATAACTGCGAGCTTAGCAAGAGGCTTGTGAGCAGACTCACCGTAGTATTCGAGAACATAGGGAAGGATAATCGCATTAGCAAGACCGTGAGGAACGTTGTAATGACCGCCGAGATTATGGGCGATAGCGTGAACATAGCCGACATAAGCTCTGGTGAATGCCTGACCTGCATAGAAGGAAGCCTTGAGCATTGCATTTCTGGCGTCTACATCCTTACCGTTTTCGTAAACCTTTTCGATGTTTTCGAAAATCATCTTTGTAGCCTTCTCAGCATAGTCAATTGTTGACTTGACATTACTCTTACCGATGTAAGCCTCTACTGCGTGAGTAAGAGCATCCATACCTGTGGTAGATGTAATGTGAGGAGGAAGACCTACTGTAAGCTCAGGGTCGAGAACTGCGTACTTGGGACGGAGTCTGGGGTCATTGATAGCGTTCTTTTCGTGAGTTGCTGTGTTGGTAACAACAGCGGCAAGAGTAGTTTCAGAGCCTGTACCTGCTGTGGTAGGAACAGCAAAGAGAGGAGGAAGCTTATGTACGAGCTTGAGAACACCGCGCATCTTCTTTACGGGAATTTTGGGGTTTGTTACTCTTGCTGCAGCAGCCTTTGCACAGTCCATGGGTGAACCGCCGCCGAAAGCGATAACGCCTTCACAGCCGTTGTCAACATAAAGCTTTCTTGCATCCTCGATATTTTCGATGGAGGGATTGGGCTGTGTGCCGTCGTAAACCACATAGTCTACGCCTGCCTTAGCCATTTCCTCGAAAAGAGAATTAAGAAGGCCAATACCCATAAGACCCTTATCGGTTACGATGAGGACTTTCTTAAGGCCTTTGCTCTTAATAAATTCGGGGAGACGGCGGATAGCACCGGGGCCCTCGAGCATTTCGGGCTCTTCCCAGTTGAAAGCACACATAGCCACTCTGAAGGTCTGCTGATAAACTCTGGAAAATGCTTTGTAAGCACTGTTCATTGAAAATCATCCTTTCAAATATAATGTTTTTCAGTACTTCTTAATTTTACTATTATTTTCCTCTGTTTGCAAGTGATTAGGAGAAATTTTACAAAATAAATAGGCTACTCCTCTTAAAGTAGCCCATCATTTTTTCATATAATGCCGATTTTCTTTATTATCTCTTCCTTATAAGAGATAAACTCTTTACTCATCGGATTTCGCTCCGACTTTTCACCGGGCAGATTAATAACGATTTCATCGGTTATTTTTCCCGGCTTACCTGTCAGCAGATAAATCCTGTCTGAAAGTAAAACCGCCTCGTCGATGTCATGCGTTACAAAAAGTACCGAAAGATTTATTTCATCCATTACCGATAAAAACCAACGGTGAATTGAACTTTTCGTTATGCTGTCCAGAGCAGAAAAGGGTTCATCTAAAAGAGCCACCTTTTCCGAGGCAAGATAAGTCCGAAGGAAAGCCACTCTCTGCCTCATACCGCCTGAAAGCTGATGGGGATATTTGTCACCCGTTCCTTCGAGGCCGAAATCCTTCAAATGGCGTTCTGCTTTTTTTCTAGCCTCTTTTTTATTGATACCCTTTAAAACCAGAGGCAAAGCAGCATTGTCTATAACCTTTTTGTGAGGTAGAAGCAGATCTTTTTGAAGCATATAGCTGATTTTTCCTGCTTTGCCCGTGATGTCCTCTGAGTCAAGAGATACCTTTCCTTCATCGGGTACGTAAAGTCCCGACAGAACATTAAAAAGTGTAGTCTTACCTCCGCCGCTGACACCTAAAAGTGAAACGGTTTCACCCTCTTTAAGAGAAAGAGAAACATTTTCTATTACATTTGTGCCTTCGAAACCGACGGTTATATTTTCAGCCTTAAGTAAGCTCACTTTAATCACCCTAAATAATTATTTGAGAAGCCTTTGTCGGTAATATCTCTTTCTACAAGACCTTCCTCATAAAGCCACTCATAAAATCCGTTCCAACGTTCTCTTTCTATAAAACCCCATTTTTCGCTGTCAGCGATATACTGAGATGCCATCCATTTCTGACTTTCAATTACCATATCCTCACTACCGATGAGAGAGCCTGTAGTGTCTCCCTTTACGAGAATATTTGCAGCTGTTTCGGGATTTTCCACGGCATATCTGTAGCCCTTTTCCGTAGCACGTAAAAAAGCCTTGGCAGCATCGGGGTTTTCTTCGAGGAAAGCATTGTTTCCGATTATTACGGGAGTGTAGTAGTCGAAGGTTTCCTCCATATCCTTCATATTGAAATAATCGAAGTCTAAATCTGCATTTTCACAGGCTATTCCCGCCCAACCGTAGTAAATCCATACAGCATCCGCATCGCCGTTCCTTAAAGCCTCGGCCTCATTTGTAACACTGGGAACTAGCTGAAGCTTTTCATAATCCGCCCCGCTTTTTTTCATCAGATGCTCTACCATCTTAAGCTCAATGGGACTGTTCCAGGTAGAATATCTCTTATTTTCGAGACCTTTAGGAGTGTCCATTCCCTCGCCTTTTCTGGAAATAATACCTGAAGTATTATGCTGTAAAACAGCAGCAACAGCGGTTATTTCCAGAGGCTCATCGAGAGCGAAAGCGGCAGCAAGAGCATCCTGGAAGGAAATGCCGAACTGTGCCTGTCCAGATGCGGTCATAATTTCCGCTCCGTCCTCGGGAGGCTGAACTATTCTGATTTTCAGACCCTCTTCCTCGTAATATCCGAGAGAGTCAGCCACATAAAAGCCTGTATGATTGGTGTTCGGTGTCCAGTCCAGACAGAGAACTATCTCAGTAAGTCTGTCGTCCCCTTTTCCGCCACAGGCTGTAAGAGAAAAGAGTAATGTAAAAGCAAATAATACTGCAAATAATTTTTTCATTGTTATCATCTCTTTCTTTATCTGTTACTTTTCCTCTTATGGGGCATACTCAGCCACTTAAGGATAGCCACAGCACCCATAAGAAGAAGTGAAACTGCGGAGATAAGAATTATAACTGCAAACATTCTATCGAAGGCATAGGCCTTTTTTACTCTTGTCATATAAACGCCCAATCCTTCGAAGCCGCCCAGCCATTCGGAAATAACAGCTCCCACCACTGCATAAGAAGCAGAAACCTTAAGTCCCGAAAAAAACTGCTCAAGGGAAGCGGGAAATTTGATATGGCAGAAGATTTTAAAATCACCTGCACCCATACTTCTGAGAAGATTAATCTCATCGACCGAAACACTCTTAAAGCCGTCTAAAAGTGAAACGGTTATGGGGAAAAAGGTGGTAATGACCACCAAAGTAATTTTCGGCGCCATAGAAAATCCCATCCACAGCACAAGCACAGGTGCGATGGCAATGGTAGGTATGGTCTGACTTATGACCAGAATCGGATAAAGTGCCTTATAAAGAAAGTTAAATCTGTCCATCAAAACAGCAAAGACAAATCCCAGAGCCGTTCCGAGCAAAAGCCCGTAAAGAGCCTCCTGAACCGTTACTGCAGAATGCTCCATAAGAATACTGAATTCACTCACGAAGGCCTTTACCACTTCCAGCGGTGACGGGAGCATATAACCCGGTATGAGCCCACCTTCACTTACCATCAGCCATAAAAGACCGATTACACAGAGAGAAATGACGGGAGCACACTTATTTATGATGTTTTGAAACTTTTTTGTCAATGGTAAGTACACCGCCTTCCGGTTTCCAGACAGTTTTAATATAGGCAGAAACCTCGGGTGCACCCGCTTTGATTGCTACCTTACTGCACTCTGAAATGATCTCCATAATCTGTCCGTAATCTTCACCTTCTACTGTGGTTTCGAAGGGACCTACATAATAATTTAAGCCCTGTGAGGCAATATATGCAATTACCTCGTCTACAATTCGGATAAGCTCTTTATCGTTTTCTGCTTTGGGTAAAATCTGAATAGCCGCACTTACAGTCATAATAATATCTCCTTAATAAAACATTTATTCAACAAGAAGAATATTCAGGACTGCTCTGATAAAAGCCTTTTTTTGCATCTGCCGGCAAGATACAAAAAACTGAAAAAACACCACCGCTAAAAACGGTGGTGCTGAAAATTTTTCTTTACTCTCCCTACGTCGGTATTATCCGCATCAGGTTATGGGTATAATCTCAGCCGATTTTTCATCAGCACCCCCGGTAATATTCTTTTGTCACGGTGATTATAACACCCTCAGGCAAATCTTGTCAAGAGTTATTTAAGATTTGTAGGATTTGTCTCTATGGCTATTTCAATATGATTTTCCGATGTCGCAAGATTTTTAACTGCCTTACGGTAATTCGTAAAGTCAACTACAGAAATATCAGTGCTGAAATTTCTGAGCATTTTACTGAAGCTTTCATCAAGAAAACTGTCCTCTGTACTGTCAAACATCTTTTTGCCGTAGATAATCATAGCTTCAACCAATTTTTCAGGAGCAGTCTCATAATTATCACAAAGATAAACGAAATATTTGAGCATAATGTCTGCCGACAGCTTCTGCACTCCCTTTTCGATGATGATGGGAATACCCCTGTGAGTATATGTTACCTTTTCGGTTATATTTATTTCCGTATCACCCAGACTTTTCATAAAGTTAATGAAATTCTGCTCATCACCGATAATATATCTTTCAATGCTTATATCGGCAAATTCACCCACACTCCAGACGAGCTCGTTAATTCCGCCGTTTTTCAGATGCTCATTCATATTACCTAAAAAACCGTTTACGCTTGTTTTCTCTTCAGGATTTACAAAAGAAATGCTGACCTTATTATTTTCAGAATCGGGTCTGGCCAGAGCGAGGAGCTCTATCTTTTCACTGCCGTCCTGTGTAAGTACCAGGAGAAAATTACCTTTTATTTCCTGTAAATCATTTTGCTCGGCAGATGAAGCTATAACCTGTGTGCTGTCCGCACCTGTGGTTTCCTCATTGTTTCCTCTGGTTTCGCTGATAACAGTTACAGCCGAAAAAACTCCGACAATTAAAATAATAACAGTAAACGCAGTAATTATGAACCTTTTACTCGGTGTTCTGTTAAGAAAGGAAAGAGAATTTATCTTTTCGAAAAACTCCTTTAATTTATCTGTAATCAAATTAATTTTATCCATTTGTCCTCCGGATAGTAAACACAATAAAAAGGAGATTATGCAGCTCCCTTAGTAAAGTATTTATCTTTTATCTATAGCATAAAATAAGAAATAATCATTTTAAGTGTAATCATTTTACCATAATACTCATCTTAAGTCAATGCACAAAAGTTTACAAAAGAAAAACTCCGCCGAAGCGGAGCGAATCAGTATTCTTTATTATCGTTTCTGTTCTGCTGAGAAGATGCGGCATTTTTGTCGGATGCAGATAGGTTCTGGTTCTTTAAACGGAACTTCTGATTGTTCTTATTGTTATTATTCTGAGACTGATTGTTCTTATTCTTTTCCATTTTCATAAACTCCTTAAATATTAATAAGGCTTCTGCCTTAGAAATAGTTTAACCGAAAAGGTGAAAATGATACTTGAGAATACGTAATTAAATTATGTAAATACACCCAAAAATCAAACCGAAGTTATATTTTTTGTTAAACAGTAAAATTCGTCAGTCAGTTCGTTTTATAACAACAAGCTTATAAAATCAATTCCGTTTGCCGAATGCAACTTCATTTACCGTCAGGTAACTTCATTCATTTATGTCCGCAAAATGAAGTACGGCTGACATCCGTAATGAAGTCACCGTCACAGGTGCCGCTGAACGAATTTATGTCCTGCGGACACAAATGAAAAACCCCGTTCAAAGAACGAGGTTTTGTGGTGACCCGGACGGGACTCGAACCCGTGTTACCGCCGTGAAAGGGCGGTGTCTTAACCGCTTGACCACCGGGCCTTATATGTAAAAGAGGAGGACACGTTATCCTGACTCTTTATCTTAAAAACTGGTAGCGGCAGTGGGATTCGAACCTACGACCAATCGGGTATGAACCGAGTACTCTAGCCAACTGAGCTATACCGCCACATATTCGCCGCTGTTTACATTCCACTGTTCACAACGCCTCAATAATATATCATAAGACTTTTATTTTGTCAATACTTTTTTTAAAAAAAAATATTTTTTCTTATTTTTATTTTTTTACCTTTTTTCGGCAAAGAAACCTCTTAAAACCGAGGCGCATTCTTCTTCCATAAATCCGCCGATAATATGCGGCTTATGATTAAAACCTTTTTCTGCAAAATTATCAATTGAACCGAAACATCCTGCCTTTTCATCGTAAGCACCAAAAACAACTCTGCTTATACGGGAATTGATAATGGCTCCCGCACACATAGGACAAGGCTCCAACGTAACATACATCACCGCATCTGTAAGACGCCAGGAGGAAAGAGTCTCACAGGCTTCATTTATTGCACAGATTTCAGCGTGGAGAAGAGCATTTTTCTTCTCTTCCCTTTTATTGTACCCCTGACCGATAATTTTATCCCCGCGAACAATTACCGCGCCTACGGGCACATCACCCTTTTCCCCTGCCTTACGGGCAAGAGAAAGAGCCAGATCCATATATTCTCTGTCTTTCATTTTTTACCTTCCGAATGCAACATAATTTGAAGTGATATAAAGCATAAGTATAAATGCGAGTATCATAGGTATATTGAAGAAAAAACTGCCTATTTTCTCTCCGGCACTCAGAACCGTGTCACCGTCAGAAAAACGTTTTTCTCTGTTTCTGAAAACAAAAATCAAGGCACATACAGTACCGATAAAGCCCAGACCGTATATAATTACTGCCGAAAGCAAAGCTCCCGTCTCCTCTCCCGAACCTTTTATAATATAAGAAAGAACCAGAGAAATGAAATTATTAACACCGTGTATCAGAATTCCTGTCCAGAGAGTTCCTGTTTTAACAGTGAAAAAACCTATGGTAAAACCTGCCATAAGTGCAAAAGGTGCCTGTACCAGATTTCCGTGCATAATGGCGAAAAGAACAGCCGAAGCACCGATAGCAAAGACATCACCGTATTTTTTAAGGTTTCCCATTATATATCCGCGCAGAGAAAGCTCCTCCGCCATGGCAGCCACAACCACTACCCTTACAAAGCTAAGGAAAAAACCTGCAGAGCCCTCAGGCATAGGCACATCGGGTGAAGTAAGAGTAAAGCCGAAAGCTGACATTATCCCGATGAAAACAGAAGAAACTATGTTTGCTGCCATACAAAGTCCGGATCCCGCAATAACCGATAAAAGCAAAGAGCCTTTACTTACTCTGCAGTCAAAGACAAGCGTTTCCCCCGCACCCGTATACTTTTTTATGAGACGGTTAATTATCATAAAAGGCAGAAGAACTCCTCCAAAGGTAAGGAAAATATCTGCCCCGCTCTGAAAAAAGCTGTCTGAGGTATATTTATCCCACAGACCCACAGCCTGTATTCCCAGCGCAAGAGCATTCTGTATAAACACATAACCTAAAAGTCCGAGACCGCAGAGCGCTCCCGCTTTTCTGAGACTTTTTCTTTCTCTCTCTTTCCTGTAAAAATAATCGGGAGTGAAATAATTTGAATTAAATGAATTCATATCTTCTGACCTTTCATAAAAATATCAATTATGGGGAACGGCAAACCGCTCCCCTTCTTTTTTTATTCGTCGATTATTTCTTCACCGCTGTCTCTCAGTGCGGTTTTCTGATGTTCATCCACACCCTCAGTGCTTGAAGGAATAAAGAGGATTTTAAAAGTCATAAGCATAAGCTTCAGATCCTCTAAAAGAGACTGGTTGGCAATATACATAAGATCCATCTGCACCTTATCATAAGGCGGAGTATTGTATTTGCCGTAAACCTGTGCGTAACCGGTAAGACCTGCTTTTACCTGTAATCTTAATGCAAACTCAGGCATATCCTTTTCATACTGTGCGGCAATTTCAGGTCTCTCGGGTCTCGGTCCCACAAAGGACATATCACCCTTGAGAATATTGAAAAGCTGAGGAAGCTCATCGAGACGGAGCTTTCTTATTATCTTACCCACAGGAGTGATTCGGTCATCCTTTTCTCCGGCAAGTCTTGCCACTCCGTCCTTTTCGGCATTCTGAATCATGCTTCTGAATTTGTAAATTTCGAAGGTTTTACCGTTTTTGGTAAGTCTTGTCTGCTTATAAAGTGCATCTCCGCCGTCATAAGCCTTGATAGCAATAGCGGTAACAATCATAAATGGCGAAGAAATGATAATGGCAATAAGTGAGAGAATAATGTCTGCCACTCTTTTGACAAGATGATAAATAAGGTTTGAATCATCGGCTCTCTTACAGCGGTAAACGGGAACGTTCATAAGCTGTATAGTTCTTCCGCCACGGATAATTGTATCGGAAATCTTAGGTTTGATATAAACTACCTTACCGTTTGCAATACAGTATTTTACTACCTCGTTTCTGTAATCGGAGGGCACACCGCAAAGAAAAATGGCGTTAATGTTTTTTATGCTGTCAAAAAACTCGTTGAGAGGAGTTTTTTCGCAGTTAAAGGTACGGACCACATTAAAGCGCTTGTCCATACTTCTGATACCCTTAAGGGACAGATAGGAATCCACATTACCGAAAACAACCACGGTTTTTCTCGGCTTATGAAGTTTGAAGTAAACATAATCCGCCAGATAACACCACAGGGCCGCAAAAACCGAAAAAGCAATAAACATCAGTATGAAGGGCACCGGTGAAACCAGCTTATAGCTGAGAAGGGAGAAAATGACATAGCACACTCCCTGAAGAAAGCCAACTGCAATTACCTGAGAAAAAATCAGGTCAACCACAGGCGATGTTCCTACCATAAAGCCGCCGTAAACCTTCACAAAAGCAACGTATATGACGATAAACAGTGCACCCAGGAAATAGTTACCCAGACGGAAAAAGGGAGTGGGAATGAATTTGTTAAAATATTCCAGCCAAACATAATATAAGCTGCCGCTGAAAGTAAGTGTGATAAATATCTTAAAAAGATAAAGAATAATCTTCTCTTTTATATATCTGCTGTTATTCATATTTTAAACCCTCTGAAAACTTTTATAACTGCGATACAAAGCCGCATACTTGAAATCCTCTTTTTTACAATATATGTAAGTAACTTAATTTTAAACTTAAAATCGCAGGAAAAACAGATTTTCCACACACGCATATAATATCACAAACTTTCTTTTATGTAAAGGTAAAATCAATTTTTGTTTTCTATAGGCACAAAAAGGATTGTATTTTTACAAATCGGAATAATAATATATTTTTTCGATATATATTTATCTAATGGGACTATATTTTTCCCTTTACTATTGAATTTTCTTTAATTTTAGTATAAAATAACTATAAATATTTAAAAAATAAGGTTTTTTGATATATTCAATTGGAGGTTTTGTATGAATTATTCACTTACAAAGAAACAAGCAAAAGAATTAATCACGGGAAAACTTTCCCATTATTTCGGTGTTTCTGTAGAAGAAGCTACCGACGAACAGTATTACAAGGCTGTCGCTCTCATTGTAAGAGACCTTATGCACGACGGTCTTCGCGATTTCAGAGCTGACAAAAATGTAGAAAAGTCAAAGAAGATTTATTATTTAAGTATGGAATTCCTCATGGGCCGTTCACTTAAGAATAATCTTTACAACCTTAACCTTACCAAAACTTTCGAGGACGCACTCAAGGATATGGGCATCAAGCTCGATAAGCTCTACGAATGCGAGCCCGATGCAGGTCTCGGTAACGGTGGTCTCGGCAGACTTGCCGCCTGTTATCTTGACGGTCTTGCCACTCAGGGCTACTACGGTATGGGCTACAGCATCCTTTACGAATGCGGCATCTTCAAGCAGAAGCTTATCGACGGCTGGCAGACGGAGCTTCCCGACTTCTGGCTCCCCGGCGGTGAGGTATGGCTCAGACCGAAAGAAAAGGACACCTTCACTGTTCGCTTCGGCGGTGAAGTAATCGACAACTGGGATAACCACTATCACAGCGTAGAATACAGAAACACCACTGACATTCTCGCTGTACCCTACGATATGTACGTAAGCGGTAAGGACGGTAAGGCCATTTCTATCCTCCGTCTGTGGAAGAGCAAGGCTCCCTCTCTCAATATGCAGTATTTCGACCAGGGTAAATATATGCTCGCTATGGAAAATCAGGCTATGGCTGAGGTTATCAGTAAAATCCTTTACCCTTCCGACGGTCACGCAGAAGGCAAGAGCCTGCGTCTCAAGCAGCAGTATTTCCTCGTTTCCGCTTCAGTGCAGGACATCGTAAGCAGACATCTGCGTCACCACGGCACTATGGAAAACTTCGCAGAATGCAATGCTATCCACATCAATGACACTCATCCTACTATGTCTATTCCCGAGCTTATGCGTATTCTTTTAGACGAATGCGGTTACGGCTGGGACGATGCATGGAACATCGTTACAAAGACTGCCGCCTACACTAACCACACAGTTATGAAGGAAGCTCTCGAATGCTGGCACGAAGACCTCGTAAGAAGTCTTCTTCCCCGTATTTATCAGATTATCAAGGAAATCGACAACAGATACCGTGCTCACATCTGGGAAACAACCCACGATGCAGGCAAGGTAGAAGAAATGGCTGTTATTTCCGGCGGTGCCATCAGAATGGCCAACCTCTGTGTAGCTGCCTGCCACAGCGTAAACGGTGTTTCCGCACTTCACAGCCAGATTCTCAAGGATACTCTCTTCAACGATTACTACAAGCTCACACCGAACAAGTTCAAAAACGTTACCAACGGCATCGCACACCGCAGATGGCTCTGCCAGGCTAACCCTGAGCTTACCGCTTACATCACGGAGCTTATCGGTGACGGCTTCATTTACGACGGTGACGAGCTCGAAAAGCTCAGAAAGTTCAAAAATGATAAAAAGGTTCTCGCTAAAATCGAAAAAATCAAGCTCGGCAACAAGAAAGCCTTCGCTGACTATGTAAAAAAGACTACCGGCGTAGAGCTTGACCCCAACTCAATTTTCGACGTACAGGTTAAGCGCCTTCACGAGTACAAGCGTCAGCACCTTAATGCTTTACAGATTATCGCAAGATATCTCGAAATCAAGGATAATCCCAACGGAGACTATGTTCCCCATACCTATATTTTCGGTGCTAAAGCAGCTTCAGGCTACTTTGTGGCTAAAAAGATTATCTCTCTTATCTGCGCTCTTGCGGACCTTATCAATAACGACCCGGATATGAAGGGCAGACTCAAAGTAGTCTTCCTCGAAAACTACAATGTTACTATGGCTGAAAAGCTTATGCCCGCCGCAGACATCAGTGAACAGATTTCTCTTGCCGGTACTGAGGCAAGCGGTACAGGTAATATGAAGCTTATGATTAACGGCGCTCTCACCCTCGGTACTCTCGACGGTGCTAACGTAGAAATCAATGAAGCAGTAGGCGACGAGAATATGTTCCTTTTCGGTATGAAGACTCCCGATGTGGTTGAGCTTCAGAGAACAGGCTACACTCCCATGAACTACTTCAATAACAATGCAGAGCTCAGAAGAGTTATCGAATTCATCCAGCAGGGCTTCGGCGGCAAGCAGTTCCCCGAAATCGGTAACTCCATCATCCACCACGACCCCTATATGGTTCTTGCTGACTTCGCTGATTACAGAGCAAAGCAGAAAATGATCGACGAGGTATGGAAGGACAGAACAAAGTGGAACAGTATGTCTCTTATGAATATCGCAGGTGCAGGCCGTTTCGCATCTGACAGAGCTATCAACGACTATGCCCGTGACATCTGGAACACAAAGCCCGTAAGATAATGTATAAGACTGTAATATTTGACCTGGACGGAACACTCCTTGACACTCTGGATGACCTGATGAATGCGGTAAACTTCGCTTTAAGGGAATTTTCCTTTCCCGAAAGGACAAGAGAAGAAATCCGCTCCTTCATCGGAAACGGAGTAGTAAAGCTCATGGAGCGTTCTACTCCTGACAGTACCGACCCCGTTACACAGGAAAAATGTCTCGCAGTTTTCCGTAAATATTATCTCGAACATATGGCGGACAATACTGCCCCCTATAAAGGTATTATCCCCTTGCTTGAAAAGCTGAAAAGCGAAGGTATTGATACGGCTGTAGTTTCAAATAAGCTCCATAGCGCCGTAGTAGGTCTCTGTGAGGACTATTTCCCTTCTCTTATCGAAATACCTCTCGGAGTGTCTGAAGAAAACGAAAGAAAGCCTTCTCCCCTTAATGTTTACAGAGCTATGGAATTGCTTTCTTCCGATAAAGAAAATACAATCTATGTCGGCGACAGTAATGTGGACGTGGAAACGGCACACAACGCTTCGCTTAAATGTATCGGTGTCACCTGGGGCTTCCGAGACAGAGAGGAGCTTATAAAGCACGGCTGTGACTTTATAGCTGATACTGCTGATGAGGTACTTAAGTTAATAGTTGAATGAAAAATCACCTGTCTGAAATCCTCAGACAGGTGATAATTTTTATGTTTTTTATTTAATAATATCTGTTCCCATATAAGGAATAAGTGCTTCGGGGATAGTAACACTGCCGTCAGCATTCTGATAGTTTTCGAGGATAGCGGCTGTAGTTCTGCCTACTGCCACACCTGAGCCGTTAAGAGTGTGAACAAGCTGTGCCTTATCCTTGGGACCGTTCTTATATCTGATGGAAGCTCTTCTGGCCTGGAAGTCCTCGAAGTTTGAGCAGGAGCTGATTTCGACATATCTGCCGTAGGATGGCATCCATACTTCAATGTCATAGGTTTTAGCTGATGAGAAGCCGATGTCTCCTGTAGAAAGAGCAACAACTCTGTAGGGAAGACCGAGAAGCTGAAGAACTCTTTCTGCGTCAAGAGTAAGCTTTTCAAGCTCTGCATAGCTGTCCTCGGGCTTTGTGAACTTAACGAGCTCTACCTTATTGAACTGATGCTGTCTGATGAGACCTCTCGTATCTCTGCCGGCTGAACCTGCCTCTGCTCTGAAGCAAGCTGAATATGCACAGTAGGAAATGGGAAGCTGACTTCCGTCAATGATTTCGTCACGGTGCATATTTGTAACGGGAACCTCAGCTGTAGGAATGAGGAAGTAATCGTTAGTTACCTTGAATGCATCCTCTTCAAATTTGGGAAGCTGACCTGTACCTGTCATGGAAGCACGGTTAACCATATAGGGAGGAAATACCTCTGTATAGCCGTTCTCGGTATGAGTGTTAAGGAAGAAAGATACGATGGATCTTTCAAGTCTTGCACCGAGACCTTTATAGAAATGGAAGCGTGCACCTGTTACCTTAGCAGCAGTTTCGGGATCGAGAATACCTAAATCAGCACCGATGTCCCAGTGAGCCTTGGGCTCGAAGTCAAACTGCTTAGGCTCACCCCAGCGGCGGATTTCCACATTTTCGCTGTCATCCTTACCGATAGGAGTAGCATCGGAGGGAACATTGGGGAATTCGTACATCATAGTCTTCTGCTTAGCTGCAAGCTCGTTTCTTTCAGCATCGAGTACCTTAACTTCTTCCTTGATGGCATTCATTCTTGCCATAATTTCACTGATGTCACCGCCCTGCTTTTTGATGGCGGGAATCTGCTTGCTGGCGGCATTCTGCTCTGCCTTGAGTGCATCAGCCTTCTGGGTAATCTCTCTTACCTTCTTATCAATGTCAAGGATTTCGTCAACAACGGCATCCATATCCTTGTTTCTTGTCTTCATTGCGTCCTTGACCTTCTGGGGATTTTCTCTGATAAGCTTAATATCTAACATTTTTATTTCCTTCTTTCAAATATCTCTTTTTATTATTCACCTGCAAGACTTTTTAAAATCTTTTTCAGGTCATCTTTTCCGAAAAATTCTATTTCTATTGTGCCCTTGTCTCCCTTGGCGAGATTGATATTCGCCTTTCTGCCGAGAACCTCACGGATGGAAAGCTCACACTCGTCATAGTAGGGGTCTCTCTTTTTGGGAGGCTTTTCTTTTTTCTCCTTCTTTTCTGAAAGGAGATTTTTTACTATTCTCTCTGTCTCACGGACAGAAAGGTCTTTTTCTTCGATTTCTTTACAGAGAAGAAGCATCGTTTTTTCGTCTTTAAGGGGCAAAAGAGCTCTCGCGTGTCCTGATGAGAGTTTACCTTCCTTAAGAAGTACAATAACCTTAGCGGGTAACGAGAGAAGTCTCAGAGCATTCGCTACTGCAGGTCTCGATTTGCCGACTCTTTCTGCCGCCTGCTCCTGTGTAAGGGAGTAGGTGTCCATTAAAAGCTTAAAGCCTTCTGCCTCTTCAATGGGGTTAAGGTCCTCTCTCTGCAGGTTTTCTATAAGTGCAAGCTCCATAGCCTCGCTGTCAGTCATTTCCCTTATAACGACGGGTACCTGAGTAAGTCCTGCCATACGTGATGCACGCCATCTTCTCTCACCGGCGATGAGCTGATAACCTCCATCGGAAATAGGTCTGACTAAAAGAGGCTGAATAACGCCGTGCATTGCTATGCTTTCTGAAAGCTCAGAGAGTGCCGCCTCGTCAAAATGCTTTCTCGGCTGTTCTCTGTTGGGTTCGATTTCATTAAGGCTGAGCTGTGTAACAGAACCTGACTGATTTTCCGTAGAGTTATCGAGGAAAAGAGCATCAAGTCCCTTGCCCAGACCGCTTTTTTTCTTCGGTGCCATTATATACCTCCTTATCCTCTCGGTCTTCTATTATTCTTTTTTAGAAATTCTTTTGTAAATTCATCGTAGGCAATACTGCCCTTTGATGATTTGTCGTAATAGTACACAGGCTGACCGAAGGAGGGCGCCTCGGAAAGACGCACATTACGGGGGATTACTGTGGCATAAACCTTCTGCGGGAAGAACTTTTTAACCTCCCCTACCACCTGCTGTGTGAGATTAAGTCTGCCGTCATACATAGTGAGAAGAACGCCTTCAAGCTCAATGAGAGGGTTATAAAGTCTCTTTACCTGTCTGATGGTATTCATAAGCTGTGAAAGTCCCTCGAGAGCGTAGTATTCGCACTGAATAGGAACGATTACACTGTCTACGGCACAGAGAATATTTACCGTAAGAAGTCCCAGTGAAGGGGGACAGTCGATGATGATGAAATCATACTTCTCTTTTATAGGCGCGAGAGCATTTTTTATTCTTGCCTCTCTCTTTTCCAGGTCAACCAATTCAAGCTCTGCGCCTGCAAGATTCATATTTGACGGTAAAACGTCAAGGTTTGCGTAGTCTGTCTTTTTTATTATATCTTCGGCTTTCACACCGCTTACTATCATATCGTAGGTGGACTCAGTGACTTCTCTTTTATTTATACCGAGACCGCTGGTGGCATTTCCCTGAGGGTCTGCATCCACTAACAGGGTTTTATATCCGTAATGACCTATTGCCGCCGCAAGGTTTATTGCAGAAGTAGTCTTACCGACGCCGCCCTTCTGATTAACAATCGCTATGGCTTTACCCATTTTACTACCCTTTCTTTTAAAAAATTCGTTGTAGATTATCATTATAGCACAAGAAAATCGGTTTTTAAAGACCTAAACGACAAATTTTTTAATTTATATGTTTCACGTGAAACAATTTAAGCAAAAACACCCGTCAGGCTTTACCTTAACGGATGTCTTTGCAAAGTGGGGTGTGAAAGAGAAAGATATGATGAAATCAAAATTAATTATGCAGAGGGGACTTTTCTTTCGGGAAGTCGGTACATTTTATTTTTAGGTATATCAATTACATATCTGTAGCTGTCTCCCGTATCCTCTCTTTTTATATCTGCCTTGATACCCGCTCTGTTCATGGTATCCACGGCATTATTAATGGTATTAAGAAAAATTTTTACATCGCTGAACATTATTTTCGTATGTCTTTTCGGTTTTTCTTCCCTCGAAAGGAGTTCATTTATATAATTTTCCGTCTGACTTACATTAAGCTTTCTTTCTATTATTACCTCGAGACAAGACAGAACATCTTCCTTGTCGAGTCTCAGTAAGGCTCTGGCATGCCTTTCGGAAAGACCCTTCTCTAAAAGAAGCTCTCTTGCCTTTTCGGGAAGAGTTAAAAGGCGAAGCTTGTTTGACACCGTGGAGGGTGCTTTTCCGAGTCTCCGAGCCGCATCCTCCTGTGAAATATCGAAATCCTTCATCAGCTTTTCTATAGCTACAGCCTCTTCAAAGTAATTAAGATTCTGTCTCTGCAGATTTTCTATGAGAGAAAAGATAGCGGATTTGAGTGTGTTCACCTCGATAACTATACAGGGTACCGTTACGAGTCCTGCAAGCCTCGAAGCACGGAGTCTTCTCTCCCCTGCCACAAGCTCATAACCCTTATCTATCTGTCTTACTGTAAGCGGCTGCAAAATACCGTTCATTCTTATACTTATTGCTAAATTGACCAGTTCCTCCTGATTGAAGGCTTTTCTCGGTTGGTTAGGATTTGGATAAATCATTTCGCTGGGTATGAGTAATACCTGGCCTGCCGTTCTGGGCTTTTCACTTATTAGCATAAAATTAACCTCCCTATGCCAAGATAATACCACGGCACAGAGAGGTTGTCCAGTAAAACCATTCTTTAAAAAATACGGTTATTCTACATTATATTATGTTATTTTAAAGGAAATTTCGCGATTTTTGCTGAAGGGCGGGGGTATTTAGCGGGAGTTGACGAAATCTTTTTGATTAATATTATGGTTCTTTCTC
>JAZNMU010000040.1:0-7171 GCA_045579865.1 Acutalibacteraceae bacterium | reverse complement strand
ACAGCTTCTTTCCTTATCACCTGTGTCAAGATTATGCTCTATAATCTCGTTGTTATCTATGGTGTAGAGAAGATTTCCGATATAGGTGCCTCTGAAAAGGTCGCTGAAATGGTAGCCGTAGTAGGTCACATTGTAGCCTTTGCTGCTGACGGAATAATGGATGTAGCCAAGACTGTCCTTTATCTTGCCCTCCTCTACGGTGAGTGTGTGGATACTCTTTACGGTATTTCCGTCACGGTAGTGGCTTACAGGTATACCTATCATATTTCTTTCCTTGTAGAAGAAGAATGCCTTCGGATTTTCGTTGACAAGAGAATAAGCATCCTTCACAACAAAAGTGTCGGTTTCCTTCGGGTTTGTCTTGTCTCTTACATCGAAAACGGAAACCTTTACGGTGTTCATCTTTACGTTTTCCTCTGTTCCGTCATAGCCTATGCCCACGAGATAGCCGTCAGCGATGGGATGAATATAGGTGGAGTAGCCTGGAATTTTCAGCTCGCCTGTGATTTCAGGCTTTTTCGGATTGGAGAAGTCGATGATGAAGAGGGGGTCAGTGTTTCTGAAGGTTACCACATAGCCTGTGTCACCCATAAAGCGCACAGCCTTTACCTGCTCATCCTTTGCGATGTCAGTCAGCTCGCCGATGATGTTAAGGCTGTCGTCAAGAACATAAACACAGCTCACATCCACGGCCTTACGGTAGTCGTAGTAGGTAGCGGCTACTCTGAGGTTACCCTGATATTCGTGGAAGGAGTACTGATTGAGGCAGGTGCCTTTGAAGGTGCCTGTAGCCTTATGTGTAATCTCTGTGCCGTTAAGAGCGAAGGAGTTTACTACGGTTTTTACAATCGCATCATCATCGCCGTAAACATTTTTTAAATCAGTGGAATAAACATAGAGATTCTTCGCCGTGGAGTAAATCTCGAAGCCGTCGCCTAAAACAGAAATAGCATCTACTTTACCTTCAGGATTGTTTGTGTCAAAGGCTGAAACGACGATATATCTTGTGCTGTCTTCATCTATCATATAGCATCTGGAATACGGAATACAGTCGCAGTTTACCTGAGGTATAGCGTTCTTTTCTACCTCTTCGGCAGATGAACCTCTTACGGTGTAGTTGGTTATGGTGTAGAGTATGCCATCAACCATTCGTGATGAAACATAGGTGCCGTCCTGGTCGAAGCGTCTTACTTCCCTGGGGGCGTGTCTTTCAGCTATGTTATAAATTACCGCATAGGTTTTTTCGTTGTAGGTGCAGATAGCAGTCAGTGTGTCACCGTCCAGATAAATATCCTGAATATACATATCGGTGGTCAGGTCGCTGTGATATTTTTCGAGTCTGCTGTCCTCTTTGATTTTCTCTAAAACCTCGGAATCTTTAAGCTCGATTTTGCCCCTGTAAATTCTCTTCATAGACTCGGTGTCTACGATAGTGATTCCGTTGGTGTCGGAGTAGCTTTTGCCGGGATAGTTCACGATGTAAAGGTATCTGCCGTCATTTTTGATTATGTCGCCCTCGTCCACATCGGTAACCTGTACATTCGTTGTGCCGTGGGGGACAGTTCCCGTGGCTGATTCACCGCGGTTTGACCCTGCCTGTGCCTGGGGAGCCATAGTAGGCGCCATATTCATTTCTGCATCGGCTGCTTTGTTGCTTGAAACATAATCAAATATTATCTCTGCACCGTAATTGAAAAAGTTATCAATATATTGATCTATCTTACCTTCGGCATACATTTTTACGAAGTGATTTTTCAGGTCTTTCTCACTTTTTGCCACCTTAAGATTTGATACTGCAGGAGCTTCTGATTTCAGTTCATTTGTAACGATGGTAGTGGGCTCTTCAGCGCTTTCCTGCTCGACGGAGCTGACCGCAGGAACTGTGGTGGCAGGTGTGTCCTGCTTTCCCACTTCCACGAATTCACTTCTGAGTCCTATTGAAAATACAGCTACTGTAATAATTGCGAGCATAGCCGCCGCTGAAAGCACCTTGGGTAAAATTCTTACCTTTGCTTTCTTTTCAGGCTTTACACCTTTTTCCTGAAGCATTTTTATCATATTATTTTTTGAAAGGCTTTCAGGAAGCTCGATTTCCTTTTCGAATTCCTCATTTAATATATCTTTTTTCATCTTAACACCTCATCTGTATGTAGCATCTGTCTTAATTTTTCCGTGCTTCGCATAAGCTTCGAGCGTACCGTCGAATCCTTAAGGTGAAGCATTTTGCCTATTTCTTTGCTTGTATAGCCGGATATGTAGGAAAGAAGAATAATGGTTCTTTCTTCTTCCGTGAGCTTTTCGAGAGAGTTTTTAAGGTTGATTATTTCGCTTTGGTCCGAATCCTCCCTGCATAAGTCGATAAGTGATGAAATTTCGACCGTCTCTCTTGCTCTGATTTTTTCCGTGAGTGCTTTGTTACAGCAGTTATAAAGAATTTTGAAAAGCCAGCTTTTGAAAGCAGATGGCTTTTTCAGAGTCCCTATTTTCTGAAAGGCTGTTAGCACGCACTCGCTTACACAGTCCTCGGCAAGGGTAGCAGAGCCCAGATAATAAAGGGCAAACTTATACATATCCTTGCTGTAGGTTTCATAAAGAATACCGAAGGCTTCAATATTTCCTTCTTTTGCTTTGATAACCAGATTGTTAATAATTTCTGAGCTCATATTTATCACATCCGTTCATACCATTAGATGAAAAAAACATATATTCTGTTGCATTTATTTTACATAATTTTTTAATGTTTTACAAGATGCAGTTTTCATATACTATATATAACTCTGACCGTGAAAGGATTTTTTTAATGGCAGATAAAGCTAAAAGAGACAGAATAATGAAAAAAGCACGCTCCGTTATTAAGGTCAGAACCGATGACGGACGGATAAAAAGCGATGTAAACGGCTCTTACACAGGTGTACCTTTCGATAAAAATGAAAGACCCGTACAGGATGCGGATGATCTTTAAAGGGTAGAAGGGGAGAACTCGGATTATTTTCAGGTCTCGGAATCAGTGAGGCCGGCGGGCCGAAGGAAAGCCCTCCGGCCTTTCCCGTGTCTTTCCTCGGAAATCCACGCCCAGTAAACGGGGCTTCGGCCCGCCGCACGCCCTTCCTGTGTCCGTCTTTAAATCAATTCTTATTTAATTTAATAAAAAGGTTGACTTTTGGAAAGTAATTCATTATAATATAGATGTTAAAAAGGTGTTTAATATATTCACCGGAATTTCAGGAGGAATTTAATATGAAAAAAGCTCTTTCAATCTTAATGTCAATTCTTATAATTGCTCTTTCTTTTACATTCATCGCAGGCGCTGTTGATGCTTGTCCCGAATGTTTAAGCAAAGAACATAAAGCTGAAAAATGTGGTTGCTGCTTCTATTGCCCGAATCTCGACACAGCACTTCTCGTTCCCTGTCTCAGAGAAGGTAACGGCGTTAAATTAGAAAACGGCGAAGTTGCTTTCTGCTGTCACGAATGTGACGGTTGGTATCCCTGTGATTGCGACTGTGAATGCTGTCCCAAATCAGCTTCCGATTTCGAAAACTCAAACAACAATCAGATTTTAACTCCCGAACAGCAGGAGCAGGTTATTGACGGCTTCCAGTCTGTTCTCGCCCGCATTCGTGAGTTCTTTGATAAGCTCTTTGATGCTATCTTCGAATTCTTAAGATTCGATGAAATTATGGGCAATAACTGATAACTTGATTACATAAGGAGACTGTCTTCGGGCGGTCTCTTTAATTTTGTTTAAAAAATGATAAAATATTAATTATTTTTTAATAAACTATTGACTTTTTTAATTCAATAATATATAATCTAACCATATTAAGGGAAACCTTGATAAATATATAAAGGAGGCGCACAATAATGGAAAAATTCACTGAAATTCTCAAGCTCGTTCTTACCTATTTCTGGGAAATCTTCAAGTTCTGGGAAATCATTCCCGGTGATCTTGCAGAAAAGATCGAAAGTGAAGCTAACAAAGACGCTGAATAATTTTGTTATTAATTGCAATCAAAAATATTTAACAGGAGGAACACTATAATGGATTGGGCAAAAAACTTTGCTGAAATGTGGGAACGTCTTTGGGACCTTCTCATTTACCCCATTCTCAAGATGTTTGACATCGATTTAGAGTCTAAGAAGGACGCTGAATAATTCTATTTGAATTAAACAATTGTTTAAGGACACAACCCACCACAGGTGGGTTGTGTTTTTTTGCCTGAAAATATTGACATTTCCTTTTTGTAGTTATATAATTATGAAGAAGACATAAATAAACAGGAGGACTTATTATGTTAGAAAATATGGAAACTTATGTAAACAGTATCATTGATTGGTTTAAAAGACTCTTTACCATTATTTCAGAATTCCTCGGAGACATTGGTGTAGAAGTATAATTTCATTAAAGTTTAAGAGACTGTTCTCAGTGAACAGTCTCTTTTTTTATCTGAATTTATCGAAAAATCTTTTCTTCTCTTCACCTATTGTTGTACCGTCGTCGATGTTGTTCTTCGGTTTATTGGGGAGAGAGTCATTGAATTTTCTGAGCATTTCTTTCTGTTCGTTTGTCAGGCTTTTCGGTACCTCGACCACGATTTTAACATACTGGTCGCCCTTATTGCGTGATGATAACTGCTGAATACCTCTGCCTCTGAAACGGAAAACCTCACCGGGCTGTGTGCCTGCGGGAAGGTCATATTTTACCTTGCCGTCCAAAGTGGGAATGTACAGGGTGTCACCTAAAGCCGCCTGAGCGTAGGTAACGGGAACCTCACACCACACATTGAAGCCGTCACGCTCGAAGAAGGGGTGGGGACGTACATTTACATTTACACGAAGGTCACCTGCAGGACCGCCGTTTATACCCGGATTACCGCCGCCGCTCACATTGAGTGACTGTCTGTCATCTATACCTGCGGGAATATTGATTTCAACTGTCTGCGGTTTGGATTCGAGACCTGTACCTCGGCACTTCTGACAGGGTGTTTTTACGATTTTACCCTTACCGCCGCATTCGTTACACTGTCTGGTGGTGCTCATAACACCGAAAGCAGTTCTCTGCTGTATGTTTACCTGACCTCTGCCATGACAGGTAGGACAGGTTTCGGGGGAAGTACCCTTAGCGGCACCTGAACCGTCACATTCCTTACATTTGTCTACTCTGGTTATGTTTACCTTTTTCTTACAGCCCTTTGCCGCTTCCTCGAAGGAAATGGTTATGTTGGTCTGAATGGTTGAGCCTTTACGGGGAGCGTTGGGATTCTGCTGTCTGCCGCCGCCAAATCCGCCGAAACCGCCGAATCCTCCGCCGAACATACTGCCTAAAATATCACCAAGGTCAAAATCTCCGCCGAAGCCACCGAATCCTCCGCCGAAGCCGCCCGCACCGAAGTTGGGGTCTACGCCTGCGTGACCGTACTGGTCGTATCTTGCTTTTTTGTCGCTGTCAGAAAGCACCTCGTAAGCCTCGTTTGCTTCCTTGAACTTTGCCTCAGCCGTGGCATCACCCGGGTTAAGGTCAGGGTGGTACTGCTTGGCGAGCTTACGGTATGCTTTTTTTATTTCATCCTCTGAAGCACCCTTGCTTACACCGAGGACTTCATAGTAGTCGCGTTTATTTTCTGCCATTTAATTTATCTTCCTCTCAAAGAGTGAAATCATAACACGGGCTGTCCGCTAAGGAACAGCCCATTTTAATAAGTTTAATTAGTTAGCGTCTGTGAAGTTTGCATCGGTGTAGCCGGCATCTGTGTAACCGCCGTTATCAGCCGCACCGCCGAAATCGCCCTGATTGAAGCCACCCTGAGCACCTGCGAAATCATTGGGGTTGAAGCCCTGTGCACCCTGAGGATTAGCCTGCTGGTACATCTTTTCGCTGAGCTTGTAGAATGCCTGCGTGAGAGCTTCCTTTTCATTTTTGATGAGGTTGATATCCTCGCCCTTGAGAGCGTTTTTGAGAGAATCTATCTTAGCCTGGATGTCAGCCTTATCGTTTTCGTCAAGAACCTTAGCAGCGTCTTCTGAAAGGATTTTTTCGCACTGGTAAACCATCTGGTCTGCTTCGTTTCTGGTGTCGATTTCCTCACGGCGTTTTTTGTCTTCCTGAGCGAACTGTTCAGCTTCTCTTACAGCCTTTTCGATGTCTTCCTTTGACATATTTGTGGAAGAAGTGATGGAGATTGACTGCTCCTTACCTGTGCCGAGGTCCTTAGCGGATACGTGAACGATACCGTTAGCGTCGATGTCGAAGGTTACTTCGATCTGAGGAACACCGCGGCGTGCGGGCATAATGCCGTCGAGGCTGAATACGCCGAGAGTTTTGTTGTCTCTTGCGAATTCACGCTCACCCTGAAGCACGTGAACCTCAACTGAAGGCTGGTTGTCTACTGCTGTGGAGAAAATCTGGCTCTTCTTTGTGGGGATGGTTGTATTTCTTTCGATAACCTTGGTGTTGATACCGCCCATAGTTTCGATACCGAGTGAAAGGGGAGTAACGTCGAGGAGGAGAAGACCCTTGACGTCGCCGCCTAAAACACCTGCCTGAAGTGAAGCACCGATAGCTACGCATTCGTCGGGGTTGATGCCCTTGAAGGGTTCCTTACCGATGTACTTTTTGATAGCATCGCTTACTGCGGGGATTCTTGAAGAACCGCCGACCATAAGCACCTTGTCGATCTGATTTACGCTGAGGCCTGAGTCAGAGATAGCCTGACGTACGGGACCCATTGTAGCTTCTACAAGGTCAGCTGTAAGCTCGTTGAATTTAGCTCTGGTAAGAGTCATTTCCAGGTGAAGAGTGTTACCTGCAGCGTCTACAGTGATGTAGGGGAGAGAGATGGAAGTTGAAGTAATGCCTGAAAGCTCAATTTTTGCCTTTTCAGCGGCTTCATTAAGTCTCTGCATAGCCATCTTGTCACCGGATAAGTCAACGCCTTCTGTTTTTTTGAATTCAGCGAGCATGTAATCTGTGATTACATTGTCAAAGTCGTCACCACCAAGTCTGTTATTACCAGCTGTGGATAATACTTCGATAACACCGTCACCGATTTCGATGATGGAAACGTCGAATGTACCGCCGCCTAAGTCGTATACCATAACTTTCTGTTCATTTTCATTGTCAAGACCGTAAGATAAAGCTGCTGCTGTTGGTTCGTTGATGATACGTTTTACAT
>JAZNMU010000039.1:0-2490 GCA_045579865.1 Acutalibacteraceae bacterium | reverse complement strand
GGTCATTGTTGCATCGAGGGTTTCACTGTCAGCACCGAGAACGGTAAGAATATTTTTACCGAAAAAAAGAAAAAGAAGTGAAAAGAAAACACTGCATATAAGTGCTCCGTAAAAAGAAAAGGCAGAGCTTTCTCTTACCGTTCTGTAATCTCTTTTTCCCAGGGCTCTGCTCATCATACTCGAGCCACCGACACCGAAAAGATTATTTACCGCATTGAACGCAAGTAAAACGGGTGCAGAAAGAGTAACTGCCGCATTCTGCACGGGGTCATCGAGTATACCGATAAAATAGGTATCGGCAAGGTTGTATAAAATCATTACAAGAGAGCTCATAACCGTGGGCAAGGCAAGTGAAGCAACAGCCGCAGGTATGGGCTTATTTTCAAAAAGATGGGTTTTATCTGTTTTTGACAATGTTTTTTCCTCCGCAATTCTACAAAAAGGCTGCTGCACCGATATAAGTACAGCAGCCTTGAAAAATTAATATTCTGCTTCGCCCTCGAATACGAGAACAGCGTTACCTGTAAGGAAAATACCGTCATCGTTATAGGTTACGGCAAGGTCGCCGCCCTTAAGCTTAACGGTGATTTCCTCGCCCTTTCTGCAGAAGCCGTTTTCTACAGCAGCTACCACAGCGGCGCAGGCACCTGTACCGCAGGCAAAGGTTTCTCCGTTGCCGCGTTCGTAAGCTCTCATCTTAAGAGTATGGGAGTTAACCACTCTTACGAACTCTGTATTGATTCTTTCGGGGAAGATATCAGCCTTTTCGAAGCAGGGACCGATTTTCTGAAGATCAAGTCCGTCCACATTCTTGTCGAATACTACACAGTGAGGATTACCGATATTGAGACAGGTAATGTTATAGCTGTTAGCACCGATAGTAATGGGATAGTCAATAATCTCCTCTTCATCGAGAGTACAGGGAATTGAAGCACAGTCAAAGGTGGGCTTGCCCATATAAACCTGAACTGCTGTTACACGCTTATTTGAGATGTAGAGCTTAAGCTCCTTTATACCTGCGCCTGTTTCAATGGTGATTTCTTCCTTATTTACGATACCTTTATCATAAAGGAATTTACCTACACAGCGGATAGCGTTACCGGCCATTGCGCCTTCACTGCCGTCACGGTTGAACACACGCATTTTAGCATCGGCTACATCGGAGTTTTCGATAAGGATGAAGCCGTAACCGCCGATACCGTAATGTCTTTCACAGAAGTTAATACAGAGTGATTCGGGGCAGGTAATCTGTCCGTCACGGTTATCGATAAAGATATAGTCATTACCTGTACCGTGCATCTTTGAGAACTTGAAGATGTTTCTGCTGGTTCTCATGCTGTTGATGTCGATAAGCTCTGTGTTCTGCTGTGTATAGTTACTTGCCATAATGTCGAGCATAGCGTTGGCTGTGTCGAGAGAAGTGAAGCAGGCAATACCGAGCTGAAGAGCCTTTCTGTGAAGAGCGATATAATGATCCATTGTAGCATCGAAGAGTGCGCCTGTATAAACGATGAAGTCGATCTTTCCGCTTTCAAGAAGTTTGAAGCAGTAGTCGCTTTCTCTGATACCCTTTACATAGGTTACATTGATGCCCAGATTTACGATAGCTCTTGCAGTGTCCTTGGCGGCATAGATGTTAATGCCGAGGTCCTGAAGTTTCTTTGCAATAGAAACGATTTCGTCAAGGTCGTGCTCGTCAACGCTGAGAAGAACACCCATTTCGGTTTTATCACCCTTGGCATTAACCTTGATGCCTGAGGAGGTAAGACCTTTGAAGAGGGCTTCATTGAGAGTTTTACCGATACCTAAAACTTCACCTGTGGACTTCATTTCGGGTCCGAGGTAGCTGTTTACATCGTTGAGCTTTTCGAAGGAGAATACGGGAGCCTTTACTGCGAAGTAAGGAGGTGCCTCATAAAGACCTGTGCCGTAGCCTAAATCCTTAAGAGCGGAGCCTGTCATAACCTTCGTAGCAAGGTCAACCATAGGAACATTTGTAACCTTACTGATGTAGGGAATAGTTCTGGAAGCTCTGGGGTTAACTTCGATAACATAGAGCTGATTTTCATAAATAAGGTACTGAATGTTAACCAGACCCTTTGTACCGAGAGCAAGAGCGAGCTTTTCTGAGCAGTCAACAACTGTCTGTGTCATCTTGTCAGTAAGTGAGAAGGGAGGATAAACGGCGATGGAGTCACCTGAGTGAACACCTGCGCGTTCAACGTGCTGCATAATACCGGGAATAAGTACATCTGTACCGTCGGAAATTACGTCAACCTCGATTTCAGTACCGCTCATATATTTATCGACAAGAACGGGGTTTTCGATACCTGTGGAAAGAATCTTCTTCATGTATCTTTCAACCTCTATGTCGTTGTGAACGATCATCATATTCTGACCGCCGATAACATAAGAAGGTCTGAGAAGTACGGGATAAGTAAGTCTGTTAGCGGCTTCGAGTGCTTCCTCTAAAGTCATAACACCGCATCC
>JAZNMU010000038.1:0-20015 GCA_045579865.1 Acutalibacteraceae bacterium | reverse complement strand
TCAAGAGCATGAAGAAGGCATCTGAAATCACAGAGGACGACCTTAAGGACGGCGAAAAGGAAATCCAGAAAATCACCGACAACTTCATTAAGGAAATCGATGAAATCTCTGCCGCAAAGCAGAAGGAAATTATGGAAATCTAAAGATAGATTTAACTTTAAGTGGCTGTTTCTATGGGACAGCCACTGTATGTCTTTATTAACGGCATTAAAAACAGGAGATAGATATTTATGGAAAAGAAATTTGAATGTCTTCCCGAGCATATCGCCATTATTATGGACGGTAACGGCAGATGGGCGAAAAACCGAGGCCTCAAGCGTACCGAGGGTCATAAGGTGGGTGCTAAGGTTTTCGAGGAAATATGCGAATACTGTGCCGAAATCGGTGTTAAGTATGTAACTTTCTATGCCTTCTCTACGGAAAACTGGAAAAGATCCAAATTAGAGGTCACAGCCATAATGAACCTTTTCAGGGGTTATCTTGACCGTATGCAGGAAAGAGTCCTCGAAAACGAAGAGGCAGGCTACCGCATCCGTTTTCTCGGTGCCCGTGACGGTATGCCGAAGGACATCGTAAGCCGTATGGACGATGTGGAAAAAAGAAGTGCCGACAAAACGAGGATAAACATAAATATCGCCGTTAACTACGGCTCGAGGGATGAAATAGTCCGCGGTGTAAAGGATATAGTCCGTGAAATACAGAGCGGAGTAATCAGCGTGGACGACATCAATGAAGAACTCATTTCTTCTCATCTCTACACAGCAGGACAGCCTGACCCTGACCTTATCATAAGACCCAGCGGCGAATACCGCCTTTCGAACTATCTTATGTGGCAGGCGGCATACAGTGAAATTTACATCGACGATGTTCTGTGGCCTGATTACACTCCCGAGTGTTTGGACCGAGCCATAGAGGAATATTCAAAAAGAAACCGTCGCTTCGGCGGAGTTTAAGGTGATATACCTACAAGTATTAAAAAAGGAAGATTAATTATGTCAAAGGATACAAAAGAAAAGAAAAAGCTTTTTAAGGGAGAGCGTACAGCCTCCACCATTATTATCTGCATAGGTCTTGCACTGTTTCTGTTAACGGTTATTTTTGACCTTGTTCCCGTTATGACGGTTATTTTATCCGCCATAGCCGCCACAGCTACCTTCGAGGTAGTCAGAGCAGTAGGCAATAAGAGCAAAATTCTCTATGTTATTTCCTGCTTAGTGAGCTTTCTCACTGTTTCAGCAGTAGGCTTCGGCATCGCAGTACCTGCAGTGGGCGTGCTTTACAGCTTTTACGCTCTCGTGCTTCTTTCACTGGGCGTATTTGATAATAAGAACATTCAGTTTACCCATACAGTAACTGCATTTTTTGCCTCAGTGGCTTTACCCTATGCCTTCTCCTGCTTCTTAAGACTCAATAATATCGCAGATATAAACCCCGACTACACCCATCAGGAGGGTATATATTTCGTAGGTCTCGGCTTTGCCGCATCCTGGCTCACCGACTCCTTCGCTTACCTCGTGGGCAGAAAGTTCGGCAAGCATAAAATGGCACCTGTTATCAGTCCCAAAAAGTCCATTGAGGGTGCTGTAGGCGGTGTGGTAATTACTGCCGCATTCAATGTGCTTATTCTCTTCCTTTTCACTGTAGGCTGTAAAAACCTTTACGATTACACCCTTTTCGGTGAAAGTGCTATGAAGTATCTTTACATCATTCCCATTTCCGTAGTTCTTTCTCTGGTAAGTATGGTGGGCGACCTTTCCGCTTCCGTGCTCAAAAGAAACTTCGGCATCAAGGATTACAGTCAGCTTCTTCCCGGCCACGGCGGTATAATGGACCGTTTCGACAGCTGTACCTTTGTTCTCCCCGTGCTTTACGGAATAGTGGCACTCATCTCTCTTTAAGGAGTGATTTATAATGACTAAAAAACTTTCCGTTTTAGGCTCTACAGGCTCTATCGGTACACAGAGTCTGGATGTAGCCGAAATGAGAGGCTATGATATTATCGCTCTGACAGCTGACAGAAATGCTAAGGTATTAGAGGAGCAGATAAGAAAATGGAAGCCGAAATATGCTGCACTCAACGATGAGGAAGCGGCAAAGGCTCTCAGAATCGCTGTAGCCGACACGGATACTAAGGTTTATTCGGGTGCTGAGGGCGTAGCCTTCTGTGCCGCCGCCAAAGAGGCAGATACTGTCCTTAACTCCGTGGTGGGCATCGCAGGTCTCAAGCCTACCCTTACTGCTATCGAGGAGGGCAAGGACATCGCTCTTGCAAACAAGGAAACCCTCGTAGCGGGCGGTGCTCTGGTTATGAAAAGAGCCGAGGAAAAGGGCGTGAAGATTTTACCCGTGGACAGTGAGCACAGCGCTATTTTCCAATGTCTCGAGGGTATGAATAAAAAAGAGGAGCTTAAGTCAATCATATTAACAGCATCGGGCGGACCCTTCTTCGGTAAAAAGAGGGAGGAGCTCCGGAATATCACCGTAGCTGAGGCACTTAAGCATCCTAACTGGAGTATGGGCGCCAAGATAACCGTGGACAGCGCCACTATGATGAATAAGGGTCTTGAGCTTATCGAGGCTGTGTGGCTTTTCGGTGTAAGTCCCGATATGATTGATATAGTCGTTCACAGGGAAAGCATAATTCATTCCCTTATCGAATATAATGATAACTCGGTGATAGCACAGTTAGGTGTACCCGATATGAGAATACCCATTCAGTACGCTCTGACCTATCCCGAAAGATATCCGTCACCTGTTAAAAAGCTTAATCTGTGGGATTATCAGAATCTTACATTCTTTAAGCCTGACTATGAAACCTTCTCCTGCCTTAATATCTGCCGTGATGCTATACGTAAGGGCGGTCTTTACCCCTGTGCGGCAAACGGCGCCAACGAAAGAGCAAACGCTCTTTTCCGTGAAGGCAAGATAGGCTTTTTACAGATTGCCGAATTAGTCGAAAAGGCGACGGAAAAAACAGTGAATAAAACAGTATACACCCTTGACGATGTTCTCGAGGCAGATAAATATGCCAGAGAAACAGTTGACAGTTTACTATAATTAACTCTAATAATCGGATAAATTTTCAGAAAGGAAAGAGATTATTCTCTTTGTTTTAAGATGGATTTTTCTACAGCGTTATCTAAAATATTACCCTTTGTCATAGCCGTGCTTTTCTTCGGTCTTATTATCTTTATCCACGAGTTCGGACACTTTATCTTTGCCAAGCTTTTCGGCGTAAAGGTAAACGAATTTGCCATAGGTATGGGTCCCACCGTTTTTAAAAAGCAGGGCAAGGAAACCAAGTATGCTCTTCGCCTTTTACCCTTCGGCGGCTTCGTAAGCATGGAGGGTGAAGAGGAGGAAAGTGAGGACAGCCGTGCCTTCTGTAATCAGAAGGTGTGGAAGAGAATGATTATTATAGCCGCAGGTGCCGTGATGAATCTTATTCTCGGCTTCATCGTCTGTATCTTCCTCGTTTCGGGCAGTGAGCTCGTGGGCACTAATCAGATTCTGCAGTTTTATGAGGGTGCAGTGAGCTCTCAGAGCGGTCTTGCCGTGGGTGATAAAATTATAGAAATCGACGGAAAAAGAGTTTACTCCGATTACGACATCAGCTACTTTATGCAGAGAAACGGCAGTGGGAAATACGATTTTCTCGTTGAGCGTGAGGGTGAAAAGATTTCTCTCGAGGATGTCACCTTCTTAAAAAGAACAAGCGGAAACTTTTACTATAACGAGGACTGCTCCGTTTATGAGGTATCGGCAGCCCTGAAGGATCAGGGCGTGAAGGATAATGACATTATCCTTTCCGTTAACGGTGCCAAGATTAATTCTGCTGAAGAAATGATAGCACAGATTAACGCCGACACCGATTACACTTATAATCTTATTCTGAAAAGAGGAGAGGAAGAAATATCCCTTTCTGATGTTAAGTTTGCTACTGCTACTGTCTTTGACTTCTCTATTTTAGGTGAAGAAAAAAATGTGCTGAATGTTTTGGGTTCTGCCTTCGGCTACAGCCTTTCTATGGGCAGAATGGTATATCTGAGTCTTTTCGACCTTCTCAGAGGTCAGTACGGTCTTAATGACCTGGCAGGTCCCATCGGTACTGTTACCGTAATAGCGGACATCGCACAGAGCAGTATGGTAAATGTGGACTGGAGCGGACTTTTTATGATGATGGCGATGATTACCATTAACATCGGTCTTTTCAATCTTCTTCCCGTTCCCGCTCTCGACGGCGGACACCTGTTCTTTATGGTCTTTGAGGTTATTTTCAGAAAGCCCGTACCTCAGAAATACGAATCCTGGATTCACGCCGCAGGTCTTATCATCCTTTTGGGCTTTATGGCGATTATCAGCTTCAGTGATATATGGAAATTAGTGTCAGGACGAGGCTTTTATTAAATGCAAAGTGCAAAGTGGCGAGTCTGAACTCCTCCGTCAGCATAACGGTTGCCTTCGGGATAATGAGCACTGAAAAATATTTTATAATCGACGGAGGTCGGTACTGAATCCGCTTTTTCTGCGGAGGAAAGCTGACAGCTTAATAATAGTTACTCTGCGACTAAAACTTTGCACTTTTCACTTTGAACTTTGCATTCAGAATATCATTTTATGTTGGAATATGTCTTTAAAATGTAAGCAGGTGAAATTATGATTAAAAAAAGAGAATGTAAAAAAATAAAGGTCGGTAATATTTTCATCGGCGGTGACAGCAAAATCACCGTTCAGTCCATGCTTAATATTCCTGCTCACGATATAGAAGGTAATGTGGCTCAGGCAAAGAGACTTGAGGCTGCCGGTTGTGAAATTATAAGAGTAGCCGTACCCGATATGGAAAGCGTAAAAACCGTGGCGGCACTGAAAGAAAGCATCGGTGTGCCCATCGTGGCAGACATACACTTCGATTACCGTCTCGCTCTGGCAAGTTTAGATGCAGGTGTGGATAAAATCCGAATTAATCCCGGTAATATCGGTGCCGACGAAAACGTAAAGGCTGTGGCTGAAAAATGCCGTCTTCACGGTGTACCTATCCGCATAGGTGTAAACTCAGGCTCCGTGGAAAAGGAAATCCTCGCACGCTTCGGCGGACCTACTCCCGAGGCTATGGCTGAGAGCGCTATGTATCACGTTAAATTACTTGAAAAATACGACTTCGATGACATCGTAATTTCCATTAAGTCATCGAATGTTTCCAATATGATAAGTGCCTATGAAAGAGTGGCTGAAATGTGCTCTTATCCCTTACATCTCGGTGTTACGGAATCAGGTACGGCGAGAATGGGTCTTATCAAATCAAGTGTGGGCATCGGCTCACTTCTCACGAGGGGAATAGGTGACACCATCCGTGTTTCCCTTACTGACGACCCCGTGAATGAGGTCTATGCAGGCTTCGATATTCTTAAGGCTATCGGCATAGATAAAAGTACTCCTACCCTCGTTTCCTGTCCCACCTGCGGCAGAACGAAGATTGACCTTATCTCTTTGGCTCAAAGGGTAGAAGAGAGGCTCCGCACCGTTAAAAAGAACATCACAGTAGCCGTTATGGGCTGTGTGGTGAACGGACCGGGTGAGGCTAAGGAAGCCGACATCGGTATAGCCGGCGGTGACGGATGCGCCATTATTTTCAGAAAAGGCGAAATTTTAAGAAAAGTCAGCGAAGAAAATATACTGGACGAATTAATGAAAGAAATTGAAAATTTATAAAACGGAGAAATGAATGAACAGCGCATTTGAAGAACTGTTCGGGCCTTTTAGCTCACAGGAGCTGAGTGAAAGGTTCGCAGGAAGTAAAATAGAAAATGTGGCAATTGCTATGGAAAAAAAGCAGGTGGAAATCAAGGCTTTCTTTCCCTCTCTTGTCACTGATAAGGTTTTAGAGGAAGCTCAGTCGGAATTAAGATCCCGGCTGGGTGTTTCTGCCGTTATAATCAAACCGCGTATGCCCTCCGAATGCTTTTCCGAGGGCTACTTTGCCACTCTCATAAGGGAGACTAATTCCGCTTTAGCCGCCACTAACGGCTTTTTCGAGGACAGTAAGGGCTCCTTTGACGGAAATGTTCTTTCCGTGGAGCTTTCTCACGGCGGCGCTTCCATTTTAGAGAGCGTGGGGGCAGGGGAGTATATCTCACGTCTTATCGGTGAGCGCTTCGGCAGAAGAGTCGAGGTAGAGTTCACAGGTCAGAGGGAGCTCGTCATAAGTGACGAGGAAATTGCCTCCTTCCATAAAAAGGCAGAGGAGGAAAACCTCCGTGCCAAGGGTATCGACCCTGCCGAATATATGGCGCCGAAGCCCAAGGAGCATAAGATTGTAGAGGGTATACCTCTTTATCTCGAAACAGCAAAGCCTATCTACGGCAATAAAATCACGAAAAATCCCAAGCCTCTGAATGAAATCTCTGTCGAGGACGGCTCCTGTGTGGTATGGGGTGACGTTTTCGGCTTCGACAGCAGAGAGACAAGAGACGGCAGAAGCTACATAATCACCTTTAACATCACCGATAACACCTACGCCTACACCTGTAAGGTTTTCGAGAGAAAGGAAAACTGCGACGCCATTATGGCCAAGGTTAAAGACGGCGTTACCGTTATGATAAGAGGCGACCTTGCCTTCGATAAATTCTCAGGTGAAAACGTAATCTCTCCCCGTGCCATCTGTCTTGTAGAAAAGATACAGAAAACCGATGATGCGGAAGAAAAGAGAGTCGAGCTTCACCTTCATACGAAAATGTCTATGATGGACGGTATGACCGATGCCTCCGTCCTCGTTAAAAGAGCCATAGCCTGGGGGCATAAGGCCATAGCCATCACTGACCACGGTGTGGTACAGGCATATCCCGAAGCCGTTTCCGCCGCAGGTGGCAAGATAAAAATTATCTACGGTATGGAAGGCTACTTTATGGACGATACGGACATAAGCTTCGAGGACTGGAAAAAGAGTAAGAATAAATATTTCCATCAGATTATTTTAGCCCGAAATCTCACAGGTCTTAAAAATCTTTATAAACTTATCACCAAATCTAACCTCGAGTATTTCCACCGCAGACCCATTATTCCAAAGAGTGAGCTTATAAAGCACAGAGAGGGTCTTATTATAGGCTCTGCCTGTGAAGCAGGTGAATTATACCGTGCTATCGTCGAGGGTAAAAGCGATGAGGAGATACTGAAGATCGCTTCCTTCTACGATTATCTGGAAATTCAGCCCTGCGGTAATAACGAATATATGATAAGAAGCGAGCGCTTCCCTCACGTAAATTCCTTGGAGGACATCAGAAACTTTAACCGTAAGGTAATTCACGTGGCTGATGCTGTGGGTAAGCCTGTAGTAGCTACCTGTGACGTTCACTTCATTGACCCCGAGGATGCACGCTACAGAGCTATCCTTATGGCAGGTCAGGGCTTCTCCGATGCAGATCAGCAGGCACCTCTCTATTTCCGTAATACTGAGGAAATGCTCGCAGAATTCGATTATCTCGGTGAAGACACAGCCAAAGAAATCGTTATCACAAATCCCAATATGATAGCGGATATGATCGAAAAAATCATACCCATTCCCAGCGGTAACTATCCTCCCTCACTCGAAGGTGCAGACGATGAGCTTACACGCCTCTGCTGGGATAAGGCGAAAAATCTTTTCGGCGACCCTGTTCCCGAATATGTAGCCAAAAGACTGGAAAAAGAGCTTACATCTATTATCAAGCACGGCTTCGGAGTTCTTTATATGATCGCCCAGAAGCTGGTTAAAAACTCCGAGGAGCACGGCTATCACGTAGGCTCCCGAGGCTCTGTCGGCTCCTCCTATGTTGCCAATGCTTCGGGTATTTCCGAGGTTAATCCACTTGCTCCCCACTACCGCTGTCCTAACTGTAAGTGGTCAGAATTTTTCCTTAAGGGTGAGGTAGGCTCAGGCTATGACCTTCCCAAAAAGAACTGCCCTGAATGCGGTACTGACCTTATCCGTGACGGACACGACATCCCCTTCGAAACCTTCCTCGGCTTCAAGGGTGACAAGAGCCCCGATATCGACCTTAACTTCTCCGGTGAATATCAGTCCAGGGCCCACCGCTACACGGAAACCCTTTTCGGTGACGGTCACGTTTTCAAAGCGGGTACCATCGCTTCTGTCGCTGACAAAACAGCCTACGGCTATGTTAAAAAGTATTTACAGGAAAGAGATATAGTAGTTTCCCGTGCAGAGGAGGACAGGCTTACCCGAGGCTGTACCGGTGTAAAGAGAACCACAGGTCAGCACCCGGGTGGTATGGTTGTTGTGCCCGACTGCTTCGATGCGGCGGACTTCACTCCCATTCAGCATCCCGCCGATGACTCAAAGAGTGACACACGAACCACCCACTTCGACTTCCACGCACTTCACGATACTATTCTGAAGCTTGATAATCTCGGCCATGATGTTCCCTCACTTTATAAGCATTTAGAGGACCTGACAGGTATTCCTGTAATGGAAACTGATATTTGCGACCCGAAGGTTTATGAGCTTATCCTCTCACCTGAGCCCTTGGGTGTTACTGCCGAGGACATCGACTGTCCTACAGGCACACTTTCCATTCCCGAAATGGGCACTCCCTTCGTTATACAGATGCTTTTAGATGCCCGTCCGCAGAATTTCTCCGAGCTTCTGCAGATTTCGGGTCTTTCCCACGGTACGGGTGTGTGGCTCGGTAATGCACAGGACCTTATCAAGGAAGGCACCTGCACCATCGCCAATGTTATCGGTACACGAGATAATATCATGGTTTATCTTATGCATAAGGGTGTCGAGCCCAGTATGGCTTTCAAAATTATGGAAATCGTACGTAAGGGTAAGGCTACCAAGCTTCTTACCGATGAGCATAAGCAGGCGATGAAGGATAACGGTGTAGAGCAGTGGTATATCGACTCCTGTATGAAAATTCAGTATATGTTCCCGAAGGCTCACGCCGCCGCTTATGTTAGTGCGGCACTGAGACTCGGCTGGTACAAGATATATTATCCCCTCGAATACTATGCGGCATTTATGACAGTACGAGGTGGGGATATAGAAGCCGCTACCGTTCTTAAGGGCAGAGATGCCGTAAGAAGACGAATGGCTGAAATCAAACAGAAGGGTAAGGATGCACAGCCCAAGGAAATCAATATGTACCCCTCTCTTCAGGTAGTTAACGAAATGATGGCACGAGGAATTGAGTTCCTTCCCATTGATATTTATAAGTCTGACGCTACCGTTTATCACATCGAGGACGGCAAAATCCGTATGCCCTTCGGCGCCCTTGCGGGTGTAGGCGAAAACGCTGCTGTTGCTCTTGCTAAAGCGAGAGAGGGAGTGACGGAATTCGTTTCCATCGACGATTTCGCACAGAAGGCTTCGGCCGGCTCATCAGTAATAGAAACTCTCCGTCAGGTAGGTGCCTTCGGCAATCTCCCCGAGACGAGACAGATGAGCTTATTCGATATGTAATATATGAGTAAAACATATTAAAGAAAGGAAGAAAACATTATGAGTAAAATTTTTGCACACAGAGGCTTCAGTGGCAAATACCCCGAAAATACTATGCTTGCCTTCGAAAAAGCAGTGGAAATCGGTGTGGACGGCATCGAGCTTGACGTTCATCTTACCAAGGATAATGAGCTTGTCATCATCCACGACGAGGACATAAAGCGTACCTGTGACGGTGAGGGTCTGGTAAAGGATATGACTCTCGAAGAGCTCAGAAAGTTTGACGCTTCAGCTACATTCAGAGGTATCTACGGCTTCTGCGGTATTCCCACATTGAGAGAGTATTTTGAACTTGTGAAGGATACAGACATTATTACAAATATCGAACTGAAAACAGGTGTTTACGAATATCCCACTATTGAGAAGAGAACAGTAGAGCTTATTAAGGAATACGGACTTGAGGACAGAATAATCTTCTCTTCCTTCAATCACTTTACCGTAAAGCGCTGTGAGGAGATAGCACCCCAAATCAAAAGAGGCTTCCTTACAGGTGACTGGCTCGTTGACTTCGGTAAATACACCGCCGAAAGGAATGTGCAGTGCTGTCATCCCTGGCATATTACCTTAAGTCAGGAGGTAGTTGATGAAATGCACGCATCAGGCAGAGAAATCAACACCTGGACTGTCAACGAATATGAGGATATAGAGAGACTCGCCGCTATGGGTGTGGATTCTCTTATCGGTAATTTCCCTGACAGAATGATAGAAAAGCTCAGATAAAAAGTTAGAGCAACCGAAACTGAAATCGGTTGCTCCATTTTTTTATATTATCTTAAACTCAAATCTCGTGTAATCACCGGTCTTATATTCACCGCTGATGAACTTTCTGGCTCTGAAAATCACTCTGTCCTCATAAACCTCGCAGAAATAGCCTACACCGCAGTCTGTAATGCCGAAGTTGTTTTCTTTTCTGTAGCCGGGGATGCTGATGGACTGAACGTTATTATCTTCATTTATAACCTCAGCGACCTTTTCAAAGATACCTCCGTGAAGATGGCCGTTGATGAAAAATACATTCTTATACTTTTCCATAACTGCTCTGACTTCGTCATTCTGCTCACCCATATCGCCTGTTTTCCATACCTCGGGCAGACCGTGGGTTTCAGCGAAGGGCTGATGGCACATTACGAAAACGGGCTTGCCGTCTCTGGTGCCTCGTGCTAATTCTTTGTCGAGGAAAGCAATCTGTTCCTTTGAAATGTGTGCCTTTTCGAGTATTCTCTTTTCAGTGCAGAGTACGATGAAGGTGTAGCCCTTGATGTCGCAGGAGTAGTAAACCTTGCCTGTATTATCGCCGAGATAATCCTTGATCTTTTTTATGAGGATTTTTGTATTCTTTTTAAAGAATAAACGTGCATCATGGTTGCCCAAGGTAACGAGTATTTTATAGGCATTCTTGTGCTTGTCCAGCACACGGAAAAATCTTTCGTATTCATTGTTTGTACCGTAGTCAGCTATATCACCTGCCAGAAGAAAGGCATCAAACTTTTCCTCTGAGTTAGCAAGGTCTTCGAATGTGTTGGCAAGATTCTTTTCAGCGCTTTCTCTGTTCGGCAGATGGGTGTCGGCGATAATCGCCATGGAAAGTTTAACGTTTTCGCTGTCCTCGAAAGTGATGGGGTCATCCTTTGAGACAGTATAAATCACATCGTATTTCGGGTTCATTGCTTTTATTTGCTTAACATATTTTTCTACAAAAAATTTAGCAGACATAGTTTTTTCTCCCTTCAGGAAAATTTATCCTTTAAATTATAGCAGTAATTATCTTTTTTTTCAAGTGCTTTTGGTTAAGCCTCATCTTAAAGGAGTGGTAGCACAGCTTTGCTGTGACGGAGAGGTTATCCCACCCACAGCTCTTCACCGTCCGGATTATGTTCCCGCATATCCACCTGTTCGACCTTATAGCTCTCGCACCTGTTATAATAGTATATACCCTTATCTGCATTACAGCAGGAGGAATACCTCGTATAATGCGCTTTACCGCTTTTGGTTACACAGCCTTCGGGTACACTGACCAGAGACAGCATACGTAAAAACTGACCGACACTTTCTTCTTCACTCTTTTTGGGTGAAGATTTTTCTTTCAGATAAGCGGCTCGGATAAATCTTGCCCCGGAGGAAAAGTCTCCGGGAAGAGACTCTTTAGAGAGTATGAATTTTTCCGTGTTAATCAGATGGCGGTCGAAGGGCGGATTGTTAGCGAGAACACCCCACGGATTTTCATAAATTTTCAGTCCGTCTTTCATACTTTCGAGAGTGATTGAGCCGCTTTTATCTGATATTATCCAGTGGAGAGGGGAAAGGGGCAGGCTCTCACTGAAGGGGATTCCCACCACATTCAGCCGCCCCATAGCTTCTTTTGCCTCGGAGAGACAGGCGCATTTACCTAAAAGCCACGGTATCAGTTCATAAGGGGCAAGATTAATCTTATCCTCTTGCGCCTCACCGTAAAAAGCATTATCGGGAAAGTTAAGCCCTGCCATACTCAGTCCCTTTTCATTTGTGGCTTCAAAAAAGAGGGGATACCCATCTGCAACTACAGCCATACCTATGAGGGCATAATGCTCCTTAATGTCAGGCATACATCTAATCGGGAAAGTAAACTTCCGTGGCATAACCGTAACTCTTTCACCGTAGGACATATCAAGATCTAAATTTCTTCCAAAGTAAAAATCGCCGCTTTGATAAGTTATTGCTGTACACATAATGCTTTTCTCCTTTGTGATTGGTGTTTTCCCTTGTGATTACGCAAAATCGGAGAGGGTTTCTGTTCATTATTTTACCCGCATATCTGCATTTGTTTCTGCTCTTTTAAGATAAATTTAAAAATAATTAAGAATGGACTAAAAGCCGTTTTTTCTGTTGCTTTAAGTTTCCCTGTAAGGTATAATACCCACAATAGCGGGCGTGTACACTCTTTTTGATCGTGCCCTGTGGTCAGGAGGTGTAACGGCTAAGCTTCAGCACTGATTTTCGGTCGCTGAGTACGCGTCTATGGTGACTATTAATCCGTCATTTCTTTCTCAGAAATGATAAGCTGTGCTTTCTTCCGAAAGGCTAAAGCACAAACCTTTTTGCCATTTCGGCAGAAAACAGATTATATAATTTTAAATGGAGGAAAAAACATGAAAGTAACTAAAAAACTTTTAAGCGTATTGCTTGCTGTCATTATGATTATGACCAGCATGAGCGTATGCTTCGGCACAGTTTCATTCGCTGCTGCGACCGGTGTAAGCGACGCACAGTGGAATGCACTTGCCAATGCACTTGCTAATGATACAGTTAAGGGTGCTACATTCTCAGGTACAGCGAATAACTACACAGTTGATGACCCTGACGGAAACATCATCAAAGCAGTTGAAGCATATTATACTGTTTTCAATGCTCTTGCTGACAGAGCTCCCTCAGCCTCATCCGCAGGCAACAGAACCATCAATCAGGTAAACAGCTCAATCAAATCTCAGATGAGTTCAAGGATGGGCGGTAATTATTCAACATATAACGTTGATGCTTTCCTTACCGGTCTTCTGGCAGGCGCCAATGTAACCGCTACAGGCTCGCAGCAGTCAACTGCTGAAACCGAATCCAGTACAGGTACACCTCCCGGAGCAAACTGGACTGCTCCCGGTTCAATCAAACTTACGGTTACAATGGCAAGTGCTGTTACAGGTTACACCCTTGATGAGCTTCCCGACAACGTTGTAACATCAAAGTCATTCACGGTGTCACACAAGAATGACAAATATGATTATACCTATACTACACGTACTACCGGTGCTTTATTTTGGAAAAAAACCTACTACACCCACAAGTATACATATTATTCTTACGTTTCCGCAGCAGTTACAGCTGTTAACGGTGACTCAATAAGCACTCAGACAATCAAGAATACAAATGTAACACTTAAGGCTAATGCTGATTACTTCTCAATGAATATGGATCAGCTTTTTGCTGTACCTGCCGCTACTCTTGACACAGTAAGTGGTGCTGTAACAGCTGCCAAGAAGTCAGTTGTTGACGACTTCGGTGCTACTGTATTTACACACTTCTTCGGCGATTATAAGGTTGACACTCTCGTTCAGGATATCACTTACGCCAAAGAAATCCAGGTTCTCGCTCCCAAGCTCACCACAGCTTATGAGGATATGGAAAAGGGCTATGACCATATCATCACAGATAAGTCGGAGCTTAACAAACTTGCACAGACTATGAAGGCAGCCATGGATGCTTACGATGCCGCTACTTCTTATGCACAGGCATATGCTACAGGCAAAGGCTTCATCCGTGCTGATGTAGAAACCTTCCGTAACGCAGTTCTCCGTGAAATCGAGCTTATCGAGCTCCGTGAGCTTATTGATGAAATTACAGAGGGTATCAAGTCTTATGTTTTCTACGATGAAAATGGTATAGATGACGGCACAGTAACATCAAAGATGATCGGAGATGCTCTTACTGCTGTTACCGGTTATCAGACTCGTCTCGCAAAGTATAATACTGCAGATGTCGATAATATTGATTCCAATATTCGTGACGGTATTATTACCCTTAAGAATAATCTTAATACTCTCAGCGTAGCTGCCGGCTATAATGATCAGTTCAGTGCAGAGTATGCAAAGTTCGCCTCTGAAATCTTCTCTGTAACCGATGCAAACGGCGACATCGATACTCTTCTTTCTGCTCTTCAGAGCTATGACAGCTGGTACACAGGTCTCAAGTCTCTCATCGCTGAAATGAAGTCAGTTCTCGGCGAAGAACTCGCTGAAAAGCTCTTTGACGACCTTAACGATGTTATGACAGAGCGTATGGACGACGCTTATGTGGCACTTAATGCTTTACTTGAAGCACAGATCGACTATGCTTACGACCTCTTTAAGGCATTTATCGCCGGTGGCGAAACTATCACCATGGCTAATGTTTCTCAGTATAATGCAATGAAGGCTTCCATTGGTCTTATCAATGCCGATGCTTATAATTTGCTTAAGAATACAGCCAACTTTGATATCTCCGACGATGCAGTCCGTAAGTACAACGAAATGCAGAGAGACTTCCCCACATATCAGGAATTTCTGAATAGCCACGGTTTCTCAACCTACACTCAGACTGAAATTGCTGACCTTGAGAGACCTGACACAGAAAAGGACATCGCCCGTGAAAACGAAAACGGTGTTTACAAGACCTCTGACGAGGATATCGAAAAGATTATCAGTCTCCTCGATGCTCTTCTTCAGAACGATCAGGTAAAAGCTATTCTCGGCGATCTTATCAATAAGGATAAGGAAACAGGCGAGCCCACAGGTGAGCCCTTCGCACTTGATGCTCTTATCAACTGTCTTCTCGAGGATGTAGTTTATACTGACAGCCTTATCAATACTATCGTTCAGTATGTATATCCTCTCGTATGTAAGGAATTTGCCAAGGTATGGGCAGGCCTTCCTTCTACATTCACAGCTTTAGGTGTTGAAACAGGTGTTAGCGTCGCTCCCACTGCTGATGTTAAGGACTGTCCCCTTTATCTCGACGATGTAGAAAAAGCAATCGGCGCAGTAGGTGTATATCTTTCACCCGTCAAGCTCGCTGAAAATCTCAGAAAAAACAATGATTATAAAGGCTACACTCAGGTAATCGCCAAACTCGAGTCTGCTACTACCAAGGCTGTTTACAACCTTAACGGTGCCGGTGACGATGACGATACCTTCCAGAATCCCTGGGAGGATGCAAACCTTTTCACCAATGTATATGACGAAGTAACAGGCGAACAGGTATTCAACGATGACGGTACACCCAAGCAGGTTTATGACCTTGATTGGGGTGTTGACGAGGCTGAAGATAAAAAGGCAGCATTTGTTAATGCAGCCTGTGCCGCTCTTTCAGGTCTCGAGCCTCTTCTTATTGCTATTATTTCAAATATCACTTATGTTAATCCCAATACAACAGGTACAGAAGCACGCGGTTCAAAGATCGGTACCGGTAAGGGTACAGCTCAGGTAAAGGCTCTCGGTTTCCTCACTCTTGACCTTAATCTTAACATTGACCCCATTACACTTGTTCTTACCTTCAAGGGTAATGACGGTTGGGATAACGCACTCGCTCCTATTTTCGAAGCCCTCGGTCTCGAAAATATTCCTCACAGTGAAACTCTGACTAATACCAGAAAACTTCTGGAAGACGGTCTCTTGGCTATGGTTGAACAGCTTATTGATAAGGTCGCAGAGAATCCCGTGACCTTCATCCTCGAAGCACTTCCGAACCTTGCCTATGCTCTTGAAGGCGGTCTCGTAGAGCCTCTTCTCGGTATGCTTAAAACTGAAATCAGCTACTATGCCGATGCTTATTACACCGGTTCACTTGGTAGTTATGAAGTAGCAGCAAGTGTTCTTAAGGAAGCTATGAAATCAGAAGAGCCCATTCTTATCAATCTCGGTGAGATGATTAACCTTAAGGATATGGGTCTCGATATCGGCTCCTTCCAGGCTATCTGGAATATGCTCGGCGGCATTCTTCCTGAAGGTATGGAAGCTCCCGATGCAGGTAAGATCGCTACTATGGGTAAACTCGTAGAGAGAACTACCAACAGAAGTGCTAAGACCTATAACCACGGTACTGCAGGTAAGGCTTACCACATCGAAGCAAATAAGGCTGACGTTCTTGTTTACCTTCTGAAGTATGTTCTCGGCAGCGGTCTCATTGACGGCCTCGTAGAAAATCCCGAAGGTATCGTAGCAGACCTTCTCACTTCACTTAACGAAAACCCCGACATCATTCTTGCAGCAGTTGTTGAACTCCTCAACCAGAAGGAATACGACACTCTCAGAAACTTCGAATGGTTCGAAGGCCTCATTGACGGTGAATCTGTAATCGGTAACTCCGCTAATGAAATTTATCTCAATCCCGAAAATGACTGGACTGAAGAGAAGGCACAGTATCTCTATGATAACCTTGACTCTCTCGTAAGCACCGTTCTCGCTCTTGCTAAGGTTGACCTTGACAAGACAACAGAAGAGGTTGACGGCTCAATCGGTTCAGTTATCGGTGACGCAGTAGGTGGTCTCCTTTCTGACAAGACACTCACAGCTCTTGCCTCACTTCTTGCAAAGCTCGACCTAAATGCGCTTCTCGCTCCCAAGGCAGAAGAAGGCGAAGCAGCTCCCGCACTCGACCTCGACATTAACGCTCTCGTTAAGGAGTTCCTCGGTCTCGACCTTGCAGCAGTAGCAGCACAGTATGCTGATATCGCAGCTGCAGTAGAAGCTGATCCCGAATATGTTTACGACTTCGGTGTGGATGCAGGCACAGCAACCTTCGCAGATGTGCTTGTCGGTATGCTCGAGCCTCTTTCTCCCGTTCTCGACTTCATCTTTGCAGGTGAAAATCTTGCAATCACAGTTGAAGGCGAAACAGTTGAGCTTATCGGTTATGACAGCTATAACAACGCTATCATTCCTCTCCTCGAGGCACTCGGTTGCGATGTTGAAGCAAATCCCGAAAACGCACTCGCAGCTATCCTTACAGCTCTCCTCGGCAAGATTGAAGCTATCACAAAGTCAGAAACACCCATCAAGGCTATTATCGATCTTCTTCCCGGAGTATTCTACTTCATTACAAGTAAGGGCCTTTCAGTTTCAGTAAGAAACCTTCTCCAGCCCGTATATGTAATCCTCGATACAATCAGACCCGTATACGACCTTGACCTCAATGCTACCATCAACGGACTTCTTCCCGAAGATTTCGGCATTATGCTCAATATTGACGATATCGGTCTTGACCTTGTATTCGACCTTCTTGAAAAATTCGTTCCCGATCTTGACCTTTCAGGTCTCAAGGATGTTATCTATGACATCTGTTACAATGTAGGCACTGAATATACTTCTGCTTCCACTCTCCAGACAGACTGGAAGAAGGGTGCATACAGCGAAGATTTCAGCGCTGCTGACCTTCTCACGGTAGTTCTTTCATTCGTACTTGAATGGGCTACCGTCGAAGATAATGCAAAGGCACTCGACGAAATGCTCGGCACAGAAGATCTCATCGCAAATATCGGTAAGGTATTCGAGGATGTTGAAATCGCTTACGGTACTCCCGACTGGATGTACTGGTTCGAAACAGAAGAAGAGTTCAATTCCTATGTAAACGGCGAAACAGCTCTTCCCAACACACTTGCTTCTCTCACATATCCCAACGACTGGTCAGAGGAAGCAGCGGCTTATATCGCTGACAACCTTGCCTCTCTCGCAGATATGGTAATCGGTCTCATCGAAATCGACGGTACCAAGTATGCATCAGTAGCTGAGCTTATCGATGCTAAGCTCGATGTATGGAGTGCTGAAACAATCAATGACATCATCGGTCTCATCACAAACCTTCTCACAGAGGTTGACGATAATCTCCTTTCAGTAGGTTATCTCCTCGATGTAGACATTGTAGGTCTTAAGAACTACACATGTGAAGCAGAAATCACTGACGTTAAGTCCTTTGCCGCTGAGCTGGCAAATATCCTTACAACATACGCAGGCGGTCTCGTTGACTGGCTCTTCTTCGGTGATGACTTCCGCTTCGCTAAGAAGTCCGACAAGACAGATACCATCGTAATCAACGGCGGTCTCGGCTACGAAAAGGGTCTCGCACTCGTTCTCGAAGCACTCGGCTGTGACCTTCCCGAAAAGGCAACTGTTGAAAGCGTACTTCTTGCTCTTGCAAACAGAGTTGAAGAAATTCTTGCTTCTCCCGTAAACGAAGTTATCGATCTTCTTCCCAACCTCGTTTACTTCCTCAATGCAAACGGTGCATCCGTAGCAGTAAATAACCTTCTTGCTCCCGTATATGCACTTCTCGATAAGCTTGCAGTGCTTGGCGTTGAGCTTGACCTTGCAGATCTTCTCGGCTTCGACCTTAAGTATCTCTCACTTGCAGACATCCTTGCTCTCGTTAAGGATAAGACAGGTCTCGACCTTAAGGCAGCTGAAGAAATCCTCGTAAATCTCTGCTTCGGCAAGATTGAAAAGGCAGAATACACCTATAAGATGGTTGCAGACAGAAAAGATGTTGTAACAGTTGTTCTTACCACAGCACTTCTCCTTGTCAAGGATGAAGACTTCGCTGCTAAGCTCGAAGAAATGCTCGGTACAGAGCTTATCTCTGCTATTACTACAGTATTTGAGTCCGCTCCCGTAACCTACAAAACACCTGATTGGTATGCTCTCGATGAAAGCGATATCGACTACGATAACGCTACTGTTGGTGTAATCAAGCACGCTATCACTTATCCCAATAACTGGACAGAAGAAAGCGCTAAGTATATCGCTGACAACCTTGTAGCTATCGGTGATATGGTTGCAGGCATTATCGACAGCACCTACGATTCTCTTGGCGCACTTCTCGGTGACAAGGTGAACATTTACACACCCGATACTCTTAAGGCTATTCAGACTCTTCTCGCTGACCTCATCGGCGGTCTTGATGAAGACCTTAAGGAACTCGTAAATGTAGGTCTCGGCGCTGCTGATGCACTTCTCGGTGCTGATGTTCAGGGTCTCCTCGACTACGATGTATCAGGCGTTAAGGACAAGGAAACCTTCGTAGCAGCCCTCACAGGTATACTTATGGAAGTTGAAGGCCTTGTTGACTGGCTCCTTCTCGGTGAAGACTACAAGTTCTTCGTTGATAACGCTAAGAATGACATCGTCACCATCAACGGCGGTCACGGCTATGCAGAAGGCCTTGCACTCGTACTCGAAGCACTCGGTGTAGAGAATCTTCCCGACGTTTATGCTATGGAAGAAATCGACACCAAGTCAGTAGTAAGCAGCGTTCTTACCGCTACCTTCGACAGAGTTGACGCTATTCTCGCAAGTCCAGTAGAAGAAGTATTTGACCTTCTTCCCAATGTTCTCTACTTCATCAATTCTAACGGTCTTACCGTAGCAGTGGAAAACCTCATCGGTGCTGTAAACGCACTTCTCATCAAGCTCGAAGGCTTCGGTATCGAACTTGACATCGCATCACTCGTTAACTTCAGTGACATTCTCGGTGTTGAAACAGAGCTCGCTCTCAATAACCTTACAATGGAAGCTGTAATCGACCTCGTTGCAGAGCTTACAGGTCTCAACCTCGATAAGATTGCAGATGTACTTGTCGGCTTTGCACTCGGCAGAGTTGCCGCTTACGAATCAGTAAGCAGTGCAGATATTACAGTTAAGATGTACTATCACGATGATTTCGCTAAGTATGATATGATTACTGTTATTGCTACAGTAGCTATCATCACACTTACAGATGACGCAAACGCTGATAAGGTTAAGGAGCTTCTCGGTGAAAGTGTTTACCAGCTTATCCTCAACCTCATCAATATGGGTGAAGTTCCCGTTCAGGAATTTGACTGGAAGCTCACCGAAAGAGCTGATACCGATTATGTATTCTCCGCAGCTGAATCCTCCGGCCTTTTAGGTGAAAATGTTTACGGTATGGTTTACACAGAAGAAATGGCTCAGTATATCGCTGACAACTTCGGTGATTTCGTAAACAA
>JAZNMU010000037.1:0-13718 GCA_045579865.1 Acutalibacteraceae bacterium | reverse complement strand
TTGAAAAGTACTTTAAAACTCTTCTGATGGTTTTTTACCATCGAAATCTCGGGTTCCTTTTCTTAATATCGTTGTTTAATTTTCAAGGTCCGTGCTATCTCTTTTTCCGAGACAGCCTAAAGAGTATATCACACTCTTTTTATCTTGTCAATACTTTTTCAGAAACTTTTTTGAGTTTTTTCAAACTCTTTTTTAGCCTCTTTTGTATCAACCTTTTCCTCGCTTCCTCACTTCTCGCGTGAAAGCCTGTTTATATTATCATCTCTTTCCGTCTTTGTCAACAGTTTTTCGATAAAATATTTGGATATTTTGCCGATATACCTACCTTTTTGTACACATAGCCGTGTGTTTTTGGGTCGGCATTCCTTTTTACCACCATATATTGTGTCCGCTTACTCTTTATTCCTTTTTTCCCTATATCGGGTATATTCAAAAAACAGACTCCCTTAAACGAAAGTCTGTCTTTTCTATATATAATGTATGTAGTTTTATTCCGCAATGACCGTAACTATCTCCTTCTGCGGCCCAAGGATCCTTTCTCCTTCTTCCATATAATAGGCACGCACAGAGAAATAATATTCCTGTCCTGCGATAAGGTTGCCGAAGGTGTATTCTGTATCGTTTGTGTCAGCGACTTTTTTCAGCAGAACATCCTCAAAGATAGTGTAAACTCTGTAGCCATCCGCACCACTGTCCTGATCCCAGCTCAAACGGACATTTCCTCGTGAAAGCTCCGCTCTGACATTTTTCATAAGAGGATAATAAGTGCTGTCATATCGTATCTTGTTTTTATAAAGCCCTGCGCCACGGCCTTTAACCACTTCCGCATATCCGTCAGAAGCACCTGCGTAATATATATCAGTGAGCTTTTCACATTTGCTGAATGCACTGTCCCCTATTTCTCTGATATTACCGTGAAGATAAACCTTGATCAGGCGCTTACACCCATAAAAGCACCTCTCTGAAATCTCCGTTACCCTTTCGGGCAAGACAAAAAGTTCAAGCGAGACACAATCCGAAAATGCTTCTTCACCGATAAAGCTTACTGAATATGTATTATAAACTCCGAGAAGACTGCGACATCCTTCAAAAGCACGGTCAGAAATAATGATGTCTCCCTCTGTCAGAGGCAACATAACACGGCTGAGCACCGTACAGTCCTTGAACATCCCTTCGGTCAGTACAAAATTCTCGGTATTTCCGTCGGTTTCAAAAATAACCGTTTTCAGCTTCTGACTGTTTTCAAAAACAGAGACTGCTTTTTCGCCGCTTTCACGGTCTTTAAACTCAATACCTGCAGACAGGTTTATCTTTTCGAGTCCGCAGTTATAAAAGGCTCTCGAACCGATACAGGATATGTTTTCTGTGTTTTCAATTTTTCTGAGACTTTTACAGTTTTCGAAAGCGCCTTTACATATAACTGTCTCCTGCGCCTCAGGCAAAATCACCTCTTCCAGTGCCGAACAGCCTGAAAAGAAATATTCGTTGACAGCGAATTTTTCATTATGTCTGTCACCGAACTCTACCTTTTTAAGAGAGGTGCAGCCTTTAAAACAGGAATACATACTGCTATCTCCTGCAAAGTTTACTCCGGAAGGAATATAGATATATGTAAGACCTGTGCCTCTGAACGCGGCTTCACCGATGAACTTCACGCTTTCGGGTATCCGAAAGGAAGAAAGCCTGCGACATCCCGCAAAAGCATAATCACCGACAGATGTAATCTTATCACTGATGTTTACAGTAAGAAGTCTGGGACAGGAAAGAAACATATCCTCAGATATAACCGTTACTCCCGCCGGCAAGGTCACGTCCGTAAGGCTTTCCATTTCCGAAAAAGCACCTTTGCCGATTTCCTTGACCGTTTCGGGAAGAGTTATTTTCTTTACACCGTCCAGAGATGAAAAAGCTTTTTCACCTATATATTCTATGCCTTCAGAAAAGGTGATGATGTCAACACGCGGATATGACTCAGCAAAAAGATAATCCGGATTAATACTTTTTACGGGTACACCGTCTATTTCGCTGACGATATTAATTTCAGTAGTATTCTGTGCCAGTTCATCAGTGGCAAAGAAGTCCTTTACATAATAATACTGACCTTTTTCATCAAGAGCGTAGACCACTCCGTTTACTATTTTCTGCCCGGAGTTTTCTTCATAGCTTCTCGTATCAGAACGGCTGAAAGAAAAGACGAAAAGACCTACAAGCGCAATAAATATAAAAATAGAAATTAATAACTTTCTTTTCATAAAAGCTCCTATTCTAAACAACCTTTTCTTTTTTATAGCATTTATAACTTTTCTTGTCAATATATTGTGCCAAAACTTAAGATTTTCCATCGAGCAAAAAAAGACAGGCTTCCGAAGAAGTCTGTCTTTCTTTAATTATGTGTGATTTGCTAAGTTATCGGTTTTCTTTATTTTTTGGCGGTAACTGTTACTGTGCTGTACTGCGCTGTATAGTTTCTGACTATAGCATTACCTTTTCTCAAATCAGTGTAAGACCTTACTGCAAAAGTGTATTCTATGCCGGGTTTAAGATTTTTAACGGTGTAAGTATCCTTTGCCGTGTGCTCACGGATGATTTTCCATCCGCCGGTTTCAGTTTTACGGTAAACGGTGTAGCCGTCAGCACCTTTAACCTCGTTCCATGAAAGAGTTGCTTCTTTTTTCTGAATCTTTTCTGCCTTCAGACCCTTAACATTTGCGGGACGGGTTTTTAGAGAAACAAAGTCAATATCGGACCAATAAACTTCTCCGTTTGCTTTTTCCTTAGCACTGACACCGAAAACATAATCCGTACCACCCTTAAGTCCCTTGACGGTGTAAGCGAGCTCTTTCGTGTCAGCAACCTTTTCCCATTTGCCGTCCTTCATAATATAAACTCTGTAGCCGGCGGCTCCGTCTGCCTTATCCCAGGAAAGAGTAAGCCTTTTCATCTTTACCTTTGAATGGGCAAGATTTGAAATTTCGTTTACACCTGCAGTAATAAGTACACATTCCTTCTGCGGGTCAAGAGCCTTTTTGCCTGATCTGACTGTGTAAGCTCTGACAAAGAGTGTATAAGCCTCGCCGTGCTCAAGATTTTTGTAGGTGTAATTCGTCTTTTTGGTATCGGCTATCTTTTTTAATTTACCGCCGTTCAGAATGTAAAGTCTGTAGCCGTCTGCGTTTTTGTCCTTCGACCAGGAAAGGACTGCCTTATTTGCTCTGACGGAAACCTTTACATTTTCGAGCAAAGACTGATGGTCAGCATTATATTTTACTTTGGAGGACAGCTTTTTAATATCTGCAGTCTTTTTAATTTTTCCGTACTGTGCCTTTGTACCCTCATAATATATCGACAGTTTGGGACAATTTCCGAAAACATTCTTTTCTATCTTTTTAATTCCGTCGTGAAGATAAACATTTTTCAGGTTTTCACAGCCGTAAAATGTTCTTTGCTTTATTGTTTTCACCTTTTCGGGAACAGTGAAGGTTTCCAGAGACTTACAGCCGTAAAATGCCAGCTTGCCGATTTCAGTAACCTTAGCTGAGTTATAAACACCGATAAGGCTGTCACAGTAGATAAAGGCTCTTTCTTCAATGATTATTTCCTTCGCATCTGACGGAAGGATAACACGTTCAAGGGCGCCGCAATTCTTAAACATTTTATAATGAATGACAAACTTTTCTGTGTTGCCTCCGTTTGTAAATGTTACGGTTCTCAGATTTTTACAGCTTTCGAAAACAGACACTACGATTCTGCCCTTTTCATCTATGGAGTAATCGTCAAAATCGACATCACCTCTGAGTGTAATCTCTTCCAGACCGCAGTTATAAAAAGCTCTCGAGCCTACCCAATAAATTCTGTCGGTTCCTGTAAGCACTTTGAGATTTTCACAGTTTTGAAAAGCCTCCGTAGAAACTCTGATGTTCTGTGCCTCAGGAAGAATAACCTCTTCCAAAGCAGTACAATCCTTAAAGGTATATGCCTCAACTGTAAAATACTTAGTATATCTGTCCTCAAATTCAACCTTTTTCAGAGATTTACACTCTCTGAAATAACCGTAAACCTCTTCATCGAAACCAAACTTCACTTTTGCAGGAATATAAATATAAGTGATACCTGTACCCCTGAAGGCCCCTTCACCCAAAGAGATTACCGTGTCGGGAATTTCAAAGGATGTTATACTTTCACAGCCTGAAAAAGCGGAGTTACCGATACCCCATATTTTACCCTCGAGGTTCACACTGTAAAGCTTTGTGCATCTGTAAAACATACCGTCGGAAATATAGGCAACTCCTTCGGGTAATGTTATCTTTTCCAGGCTTTCCATAGTTGCAAAGGCCCTGGCTCCCACATACGTTACCGACTTGGGAAGCTCAAGGGTCTTCATACTGTCAAAAGCTGTAAAAGCGCCCTCTCCTATGTATTCGATTCCTTCGGGAATATTAATTTTTTCTACCTGAGGATAAGACTCTCTGAACATATGGTCATAATCCACGGCAATTCTTTTGACAGGCTTTCCGTCAATCTCATTTACAATATTAATCTCTGTGGCAGTCTTTGCAAGCTCATCAGTGGCAAAATAATCGCGGACATGATAATAGTCATTGTAGCTGTTTATACAGTAAACGACTCCGTCAACTATTTTCAGCCATTCGGACTCCTCATAGTTTCTGCTATCCTCTGCACTTACGGAAAAAGCACAGAGAGTAAGCATAAAAACAGATGTGATAAATAATAAAACTTTCTTCTTCATATTCATCCTCCTAAAACAAATTTGGTGCTTTCACCATCTTCATTATATATCACCTGCCACTGCCACTGTCAATAAAACGGAACCCATCTTAAGAAAATCTTAAGGTTTTACCGTCCTTATTTTTATATAGAAAAAAGACAGACCTTCAATGAAAATCTGTCTTTCTGCGTTATATTTATTTCTTAATAGTTCCGAGATAATCCTCAACCATATCAACCATTTCAGGATTAAGATTTACGAGAGGAAGATCGAGAAGCTGACGGAGAGTAAAGGGCTTCACTGCAAACATAAGAGGACTTCTGAGAAGCTTGCCTGCGGCACCGCCTACCATACCCATAATGTCATCACTCTTAAGAAGGTCGCCAATAGTGTCGTCAAGAGAGAAGCAGTCATCGTTCTTTGTGCTGTCTCTTTCCACGAACCAGTTACGGACCATTGACTTAGCACCGTCGGGCATTGAATATTCACGGGGATATTCTTTTACACCTGTGATGATGTAGGTTTCCTTGATATCGCCTGCTGTTACGGTAATCTTATTTTCGCCGGCTTTGATTTCCATACCCTCGAATACGAAGATACCATCAGAAGTAACTGTCCTCTGCTTATTGTTAACCTTAATCTGGACCTTGTCGCAGTTTGAATAAACCTTGAAGGTCTGCTCGCCGATTTTACGGAGAGGATATCTGTCACCTACGAGGTGTACAAACTTGTCGTCCGACCAGAATGCCTTGTAAAGCCAGAATGCATCCTTCTTTGTCTTTCTGTCGAAGGTAACAAGACCCTTATTGTTTCTGCCCTTGACACCGCCCTCATTTCTGATTGCTGAGCCGAAGTCAAACATATTCCATACATAGGAGCCCCATATCCACTTGTTGGCGTTGATGCTCTTGATGTAATGCTCGTGATAGAGAGCCTGATAACCTTCGGAGTAATCGCCCTGAACGGGGGCATCGTTGAAGTAACCTAAGACACCCTCTGCACCGTATTCAGAAATACCCATCTTAAGGTCGGGGTTAGCGGCATGGAATTTTTCGAGCCATTCGTCTAAACCGTCACAGGTTTTCATATACCAGCCGAAGTAGTGATTATAGGCGAGGATATCTGTGACCTTGTTAAGCTCGGAATCAAGTCCGCACATAGTGAACTGTGCACAGGTGGTAGGTCTGGAGGAATCGAGAAGTTTAGCATAAGCATTAAGTTCTTTTATGCCTTCAATAAGTGCTTCGTTTTCGTTGGTGATTGTAATTTCGTTCTGCACACCCCATGCATAAATTGATGCGTGGTGCATATTCTGCTTGATAAGCTCTTCGAGCTGATTCAGAGCGTTATCCTGAGCAGCCTTAGAGAAGCGGGAGATAACGGGAATTTCTGCCCATACGAGGAAGCCCATTTCATCACAGAGGTCATAGAATTCCTCAGCCTGCTGATAGTGAGCAAGTCTTATGGAGTTGGCACCCATTTCCTTGATAAGGTCAAGGTCCTCCTTATGCTCTGCCATAGTCAGAGCGTTACCGATGAGCTCTCTGTCCTGATGACGGGAAACACCTTTGAGCTTGATGTATTCGCCGTTAAGGAAACAGCCTTCCTTCGCATCGAACTTAATGTCTCTGAAGCCAAAGCGGAGTTCCACTTTATCGATAAGGTCAGCACCCTTTTTAAGTGTTGCTCTTAAGGTGTAAAGGTAGGGATTTTCCATACCGTTCCAGAGAATCGGAGAGTCAACGTGTAACTTTTCTCTGTCGCCTGCCGATGCGACTACTTTACCCTCAGCGTCGATAACCTCATAGAGAACCTTTACATCCTTCTGATAATTGCTGATAACAGCCTTTACCTTAACGTCACCGTTTGTTTTGGCTGTAACATAAACACCCTTACTGCCGTAGTCGTCGAGAGAAAATCTTGTCTCAGGAACATCAGTGATAAGGTTTACTTCTCTGTAAAGACCGCCGTAGAAGGTAAAGTCTGCGAAGCCGGGGTAAACCTTTTTGTTCTCGCCGTTATCCACAGTGATTTCCAGGAAGTTTTTCGGTGAGGAAAGGAAGGAGGAAATGTCGAAACGGAAGGTGGAATAACCGCCCTCGTGAGTGCCTACCTTTCTGCCGTTGATTTTTACGGTAGCTACACTGTTTGCACCCTTGAGCTCGAGATAAGTGGTACCCTCATACTTCGGAATAATTCTGGTATAGGTACAGGCACCTCTGTAGTAGGAGCCTTCGTTCATACCCTGACCGTCGAGACCGTTCCAGGTGTGAGGAAGATTTACGGTTTCCTTTACGCCCTCTTTACAGAATACCCAGTCGTTATTAAGTGCGATAATCTTTTTCATTTGGTTTCTCCTTTATATTTATAGTATATAATATTATTTTACGTAACAGCTTACTACCTCACCGATATACATACGGTGGTAGTCCTTTTCGGGATAATTCTTTGCATCTATTGTCTCATCAATGAAACCCTCAGGCTTTATGTCCTGATAAGCGACCTTTCTGAGAACTATCACTATTTCACTTTCCTCAAAAGAAACGGAGCCGTCGATTTCCATAGGAGTGAGACCAGTTTCCTTTGCCTTGTCACAGTCTCTGCCGCTGTTTCTGCCGCAGAAAGAGAGAGCCTTTCTGTACTCTTCACCGAAAAAGCTGAGAGTAAACAGCTCATTCTTTTCAGTAAATTCATAGGTGTATCTCTGAGGACGGATAAAGCAGAAGCACACATCCTTATTCCACAGCTCACCCATAGCGCCCCAGGATGCTGTCATAGTATTATAGGACTCACCGTTTCCCGCTGTAATGAGACACCATTTGTCGTCAAAGAGTGAAACAGCATTTCCCTTAAGGTCTTTGATATCAATTTTCTTCATAAGTTCACCTCTGTATATAATTGTATGCCTTTAAATTTAATAATAGCATAAATAAACTCTTTTGTCCACAGAATAATTCTTTTTTACATCTTTGTTTATAAAGTTTAATTATCTATTGACTAAACAGGAAACAGAATGGTAAAATCTATTCATCAACTTCAGAAGGATGTTATCAATGAAAAAATCCGTCACTCTCATCGGTATGCCCGGTGCAGGAAAAAGCACCGTAGGCGTACTCCTTGCCAAATCACTTCTTATGGATTTCACGGATACGGACCTGATTATTCAGCGTGAAACGGGAAAAAGTCTCTGCGAAATAATCGAAGAAGAAGGAACAGAAAAGTTCCTCGAAACGGAAAACAACATAATCTGTGCTCAGAGCTTCGAAAACTCTGTAATTGCCACAGGCGGCAGTGCCGTTTACGGTAAAGAAGCTATGGAAAAGCTGAAAGAAATCAGCACCGTGGTTTATCTGTCTCTCCCCGTGGAAGAACTCGAAAAGAGAATAAAGGATATCCATAGCCGAGGCGTGGCTATGAAAAACGGAGTCACACTGAAAGAGCTTTATGAGGAAAGAAAAAGTCTTTACAAAAAATACGCAGACTTCACCGTAGAGTGCAAAGGCCTTACGGCGGAGGAATGCGTGGAAAAGATAATAGCAGGGTTGTAATACCCTGCTTTATTTGATGTTTCCGTCTTTGTCACAGAACATTGTTACTGTTTTTTCTATAACCTTAAGAGGTACGCCTAATTTATTCTGACGAAACTTAAAGTACGCTGTAGCGTTATTTGCGCTTTTTGAGCAGTCTCTCGAAAGAACAGACCAGTCCGAATCATAAATCGCATAACCTGTTTTCACACTGTCACACACAGAGCTTTTTCCGTTATAGGTAAAATCAGCGGTAACTGTAGCTATCCAGATAAGCACTCCGTCAGAGCCGTAGTATGAAACATACTTTGTTTCAGTAACTGTTTTTTGATTTTTCAGAAATGTTATTATCTTTTTTAAAAGCTCTAATATATTTTTCAAGAATCTGGTCATATTGCTTTCACTGCTTTCGGGTGTTGCTTCACCCTCACCGCTTATGTTATCACCATTTCCCGAACCGTCTCCCGGAAAATCAATGGTCGGATATTCATAACCGACAACAATATAAGAGCCGTCCGCTAAATACTCTCTTTTACTTTCTGCAGCACCGCAAGGAAGAACTGCAGAAAACATCATCAGAATACATAGAAGTGCAGCAATGACCTTTTTCATATTATCCCACCGCCTTTAATTATATTGCCGACCTCAAGAAAACCTTCCACAAAATACCCGTGAGCCTCAGTGTGAACATCGATAAGACTCAGAACAACAAAGAGAGCATAAATTACAAGTGCAATTACAACCGCAATAACCAGCACCTTTTTAAGCTGTATCTGCTTTTTGATTTTTTTGCTGTCGGTATTTTCAATAAAGCTTCCGCCTATGCTTTCGGGTGTACCGAAGGCTTTTTCTATCTCTTCCATAGTTGCTTCGGGCGTATCGGAAATAAACTCTTCCACATTTCCTTTAAGCTGACATAAAAAAACCTTTTTCTGCTTACGGTCACAGAGAATGAGACGGTTTATCTGCGAATAATAGTTTTTCAGTTCTTTATCCGTTACTCTGCCCATCACTTTTCACCGCCTGTCATAAGATTTACAGCCTCTGATATTTTCCTGTATTCCTTTAAGAGTTCTCCGTAGTATTCCTCACCCTTCGGTTCGAGGTGGTAATATTTGCGGAGTCTTTTTTTCACTATTTCATCCCTGTCAGTAAGGTAACCGTTTTCCACAAAGCGGTAAAGCACAGGATAAAGAGTGCCCAGAGGAAGTTCAAAATTCCCACCCGATTTTTCCGCCACGGCTTTCACTATCTCATAGCCGTACATATCCTTTTCCTTAAGGACACACAGAACTGCCAGGTCTACAGTTCCTCTTTTAAAGCTGTCCGTATTCTGCAAAGCATCACACCGTTAACTGCACAGCAGTTCTTCCTTTCTGTAAACATCTGTACTTATTCTAACACATAAACCGAGGCAATTCAATAGTGGTTTTGTATAATTTTATATTTTGTTACACAAAATATGTTGACAAGCAAAATAAAGTGTGATATTTTTGAATCAAGGATGATGCGCACACCCGAATAACATAAAAGGAGAAATTATTATGACAAGTATAACCTATAATCCCATACTCTCTTCTATTAAGCATACGCTGAGCGACATACTGATTTTTTTCATCACCTTTTTTCATTTAATGCTTCCCGCACAGCCCGAGAATTTAGAAATCACACTCAACCCTGTAACCACTGAATCCACAAGTATTTCATTTGAAATCAAAAATAAAACCAACCGTCCTGTAGGAAGACCGACATTTTATTTTGAAAAAAATGTAGACGGTAAATGGGAGAAAGCAGGCTTTAAATACGCTATACCCGAATACGGTTACACACTTACACCTACAGCAACTGAAACAGAAGGCGTATATATAGAAAATCCTGAAAGTGTCACAGCAGGAGAATACAGATTAAATGTCTTTTACCGTGTAGGTACAGGCATCACCTCCAGCTCCGAGCATCAGAAAACTGTATTATTCACCATAAGCTGATTTCCTTTCAAAAAATGAGAGCGACACTATGTTTTATAGAATCCAGGCATTATTTTTATCAATAGCTCTCTTTTTCGTAGGATTTATTTACAAGGACACTCCTATCGAAATAGAATACACAGTACATATCAACGGAACGGAAATATCGGCAGGAGATAACATTGAAATACCACTGAACGGCAGTCTTACCGTCGCCTGCCTCTGTAAAAATGTCGGAAGACCCTTTGAGGGTGAAACTTTTTACACGCCGCGTGTCAGCTTTTATAAATATGTAAACGGAGAAAAGGAATATCTTCATTTTTGGAGTATAACGGTTGATGCTGGACCTCAGCCGATACTGATTAAAAATGGCGAGACCTTCGATATATTTGAATGCTTTGAAATCAATCCGGATGATGAGCCTGCACCTGGAGTATACAGTATGGAGGTAAGTGCTTACGGCTGTGAGCAGATTTTCGAAAATGTTCTTAAGATAGTCTGATAAAAAATATCCTTTAAATGTTGACTACCCTTTCCCAAAGTGTTAATATTGAATTACCAAAAGAGAAAAGAGGTCAGCATTATGGAAGAAAACAAAAAATGGGTTGCCTGCTGGTCTGCAGCTCCCGCAAAGGGCGGTATACATATCGGTCCCCTACACCTTAATAACGGTCTGCTTTATTCCACGGCGAGAACTGTCTTAAGACCTACCCTTAAAGGAGAAAAAATCAGACTTACCTTTTCAAACCGCTACAGCAAAAAGCCTCTAACTATTTCCGCCTGCTCCGTAGCTACGGTGACAAACCTTAAAAAGCACGAAACTGACACACCTGTTACCGTTACCTTCGGCGGAAAAGAAGAAATCACCATACCTGCTGGCCAGGATATAACCTCAGACGAAATCCCATTTACTACCGAAAGTCTCAAAGAAATCGCCGTGAATATCTTCGTCAAAAGTGCAGTTATGCGCACCAAGGGTCTTTACGGAAGCGATACCTGGCTTTCCTTCGGCAATCAGACGAAGAATAAAAAGTTCACACCTATGTGGCATCTTATTCTGAAAACAAATATTGCTATATTGCAGACCAACCCCTTCCTCACCCGTGTGGATACCTTAGCCGATGGAAACGCTTACGCTATCGTAATCGCAGGTGACTCGACCTTTGCCAATGAAACTCCCTTCCTTTTAGCGGAACGCCTTAAGAAAATGGGCAGAGAAAATGTGGCCGTTATTCAGCAGGCTATCGCAGGTAACCGAATAGGTGTGGACGGCATGGGCATTATAGCCAACCTTTACGGAGAAGCTTTTCTTAATCGCTTTGATAAGGATGTCGCAAAATGTCCCGGTGTAAAAAAGGTTATTTTCAAAGAGGGTATAAATGATGTTATTCATCCCCACTCCCTCACTGCCGGCGGTACACCCGTAACTGCAGAGGAAGTGATCGACAGAACAAAAAAAGCAATTAAGAAGTGCAAAGACCAGGGATGGGAAATATATGTTTCGAGAAAGACCCCATTCAAAGGCTTTGGTAAGCTTCTCCCCGGTATACGTGATTTCACCTGGACAAAGGATATACAGAATATAGTTGATGCTCTGGATAAGTGGATTAAAGAAACCGACGAGCACGACGGATATATTACCACAGAATATCTCAGAGACGAAAAAGACAGAGAAGTTCTGAAAAAAGAGCTGACCAAAGATTTTATACATTATAATACGGAAGGTCAGAAAATGTTTGTTGAGCATATTCCTGAGGAATATCTTTAATAATGAAAAAACACTCAAGGCACAGAGCTTTGAGTGTTTTGGCTTTTTATTCAATTATTTCTTTTCTGCGGTGGCAGGCTCTTTTTCTGCGTTTTTATTTACGTGGAATACTGAAAGCACATCTTCAGGCTCTTTGCTTACAGCCTGAATGAAAATAATTTCAGCCACATTGATTGTTGCAGTAAGCGCAATAGCTATAAGCCATACATTTACAGGTACAAACTGCACCATAAGCGGAAGCACGAAAACAACGACACCGAGCAGCTTACCTACATAAGTGTGAGGAATAAAGAACTTCTTAAATCTGCCGAGAGCAATAAACGCACCGACAAAAGCTAAAGCAAGGTCAACTAAAATCCACACGACAACCCAACCGGGAATAAGCTTCTGAACGATGAGAATTTTGAGAAGCGGCAGATATGTCATACCGTCGCCAATACTGTCAAGAGCGGCACCGAGCTTGCTTTCGCAGTGATACTTCCTCGCTATCTTTCCGTCAAAAAAGTCTGTAGCCGCACAGTAAATATATATGATTAAAAATGCGGGCTCATAAAAACTGTTAAATGTAAATAAAAATGCCGCTACTATTATCCTGCTCGCAGACAGAAGATTCGGCACGTATTTTATAAAGCTCTTCATAATTAATACCTCTTTTTACACGAATGATTTATTTTTTATAATTATACTTAATTTTTCTGTCAAGCAAAAGAGCTTCTTAATGCTTTTTTATAAATTTTACATTTTATTTACAAACTAAAAATAAAAAATTAAAACCCGTTTTTTAATCCGGGTTTTAATTTCCATTTTTGTAATTAATTATTTCTTTGCTGCGGTGGCAGGTTCTTTTTCCTTCGGCTGATAATCCGTATGGAAAATTGAAGGAACGAAGGGCTTCATCTCTTTAAGTTTGATCACGATGATAAGCGTCTCAACACCTGCGAAGAAGAATACGCCGCCGACAATGATGAAAAGAACATTGAGGGGAACAAGATGGAATAAGAAGGGTGAGCCTGCCACACAAACGCCGTTCAGCTTACCGAAATAAGTGTGAGGGAATGTAAACTTCTTAAACTTGATCTGAGCAACGATTGCTGCTGCGACAAAAACTGCCACTGTAACTGCCAGGAATCCGATGAACCAACCGGGGATAAGCTTCTGAACTACTAAAACCTTGACAGGTGTGAAGCCTATAAGACCGTCACCGATGGTATCAAGAGTAACACCGAGGACACTGGAAATATTAAGTCTTCTGGCGAGGAAGCCGTCAATCGCATCTGTCGAACAGAATATAGCATAGAGTATCAGGAACTTAGGAGTAAAGTCATTACCTACATCTGTAAGAAGCAGATAAAGAGCACCCACTATTCTGATGATTGAGAAAAAGTTTGCACAATTTTTTCTGATAAATTCTTTCATTTGTTTTTCTCCTTTTTTAGTTACATAACACTACAAAATTGCCCATTTATTATAACTTATATTAATTTAGAAAAAAAGCATTTTTTCGACCTTTTTTATATAGTTTACAATCTGTTTACTTTTCAAAAACAAAGGATTAATCTTGCCTTTTTAAAGAAAAAAAGCCGGGCAGTACACCAATACCATTAAGTTAAGAAACGACTGAAAAAGAAAAAGCATCTGACGTTTGCCTTGAAAGCAAATACAGGTGCTTTTTAAATTGTCAAGACACGCCAAAAAGACAGACATATGCCTGCCAAGAAAAAACTTGTAAAAAA
>JAZNMU010000036.1:0-9354 GCA_045579865.1 Acutalibacteraceae bacterium | reverse complement strand
AAAAAGAAAAGGGCGCTTTGTTTACTTTGGCGCTCTTCGGTGCCAAAGTAAAAGCCCGAGCGGCTCGAGCGGAAAAGAACCTGAATGTTTCCGAACTGAAAACTACAAATCGGGATGTCGGGGGCGCCATCCCCTACAATGTTCCGTGAGGTTGATGTAGCTTAAGCGGACACGATACATCGTGTCCCTACGAACCTCTCCGTCTGCTCCCGTTGGTCGCATCCACCTCTCCTTTCAGGAGAGGCTATAACTCCCTCTGTCTTTGCAGAGCAAAGACACCTCCCTCTACCGCCGTTTCACGGCTGAGGGGGCATGGCTCCTGCTTTTAGTATATCGCCCCTACGGTGAATACCGTTAGGTTTGCTGTTTATTCGCGGACACAATGCATTGTGTCCCTACGAACCCCTCCGTCGGCTTCGCCGCCACCTTTCCCTCCGGGAGACCGGCACCCTTTTGTCCGCTCCGTTGTCACGGACATTTCCCTTAACAGGGGAATCTCCTTTCAGGAGAGGCTTTGTCGGACACGGCAAGCCATGTCCCTATGCAATATGTCATATACAAAAAAAAGAAGCCGCCGTAAAGCGACTTCTTTAATTTTAAAATTTCAAATTTTAAAATCCACTCTAAGTTTTTCGCGAAAAAACTTAATTAGCCAACTGCTTCTACGAGAGTAGCGAAGAACTTGTCAACGAAAGCTACGATAGCTGCCCAGTTGTCCATGATCCATGCAAAAACTTTATCCATTATCTTATTCTCCTTTCTTATTTTCCTTTTTATTAAGGTAATGCTATTATACAACACACTTTAAACAATGTCAACAATTAATTCAAAAAAAGTTCATTTTTATAAAAGTTTATTTTTTCGCCAAAAAAATTTTCATTAAAACAGGGTGTTTTTTGCATAAAACACGCAAAAATTGACAGTTTCCCGTGTATAGGCGAGAGACAAAATCCAAAACCAAACAGAAAGGGGTTATTGAAATCAGCAATCTCACATCAAAGGAAAGGCTCTTCTGCACCTATTACTGTCTTTCGAGAAACGGTGGTGAAGCGGCGGCAAAGTCGGGATATATCTTTCCCGAAAAAAGTGCCGCAAGACTGCTTAAGAAAAAAGAAATAAAAGAAGAAATCGAAAGAAGTGACAGAGAAAAGAGAGCCTCACAAAAAGACATTATATCGGGTTATTACCGCCTCGCCTTCGGATGCTTCTCTGACGCGGTAAGTCTGCTTTTCAGAGACGAGGTAACCGCCGAGGAAATCCGTCAGATGGATTTATATAACATATCCGATATAAAAAGAAAAAAGGGCGGAGACATAGAAATAAAGTTCTTTGACCGTCTGAAGGCCCTGGAGCATTTACAGCAGATAAGCTGTCAGGAGGACAGCGACCCTGCAGCCTCACTTTTCAGTGCAATCGAAAAAGGTGCGGCTGCCTTAAGAGATGAAGACGATGAATAAAAGAAGTTTCAGTACATTTTCAAAAAAACAGCTTACGACACTTTCCTGGTGGCATAAGTCCTCACCCTACAGCAGCCTTGACGGACTTATATGCGACGGTGCCGTGAGAAGCGGAAAGACCACCTGTATGTCTCTTTCATTCGTGCTGTGGGCCTTTTACGCTTTCGATCGTACCTCCTTTGCAATTTGCGGCAAAACCATTTCTTCCCTGAGACGGAATGTTACGGTTTCACTCATTCCCCTTCTCACGGAGCTCGGTTTTGATTGCAGGGAAAAAATCAGTCAGAACCTCCTAGAAATCTCCTACAAAAATCATACCAACCGTTTTTATCTCTTCGGAGGCAGAGACGAAAGCTCTGCTTCGCTTATACAGGGTATCACCCTGGGCGGTGTTCTTTTAGATGAGGTGGCGCTTATGCCCCGCTCCTTCGTAGAGCAGGCACTGGCACGATGCTCCCTGAACGGCTCCAAATTCTGGTTCAACTGTAACCCCGATAACCCGAAGCATTGGTTTTATGAGGAATGGATAAAAAAGGCAAAAGAAAAAAACTGCCTTCATCTCCACTTCCTTATGGAGGACAATCCTTCCCTTTCGCCAAAAGTTATAAAACGTTATGAACGTCTCTACAGCGGTGCTTTTTATGAACGCTTCGTTTTAGGCAGATGGGTAGCCGTTGACGGACTCATTTACGGTGAAGCCGCCAAGGGCAAATACACCTGTATGCCTCCCGTAAGCGAATTCGAAAAGTATTACATCTCCTGTGACTACGGCACCGTAAATCCCACCTCAATGGGGATGTGGGGACTTCACCAAGGTAAATGGTACAGATTTCAGGAGTATTATTACTCATCCCGCCACGAGGGCGTACAGCTCACCGATGAGGAATACTACGAAAAGCTGTGCCTTCTGGCAGGAGACAGAAAAATACAGGGTGTCATAATCGACCCCTCTGCCGCCTCCTTCGCCGAATGTATAAGAAGAAAGGGTAAATACAGGGTTATACCTGCCAAAAACGATGTTCTTTCGGGCATAAGAAAGGTTCAGAGCGCCTTCAGAGAAGGCAGGATCTTTATTTCGCCGGTGTGCGTGGACTCAATCAAGGAATTCTCTCTTTACAGATGGGACGAAAAAGCGACCGGAGACACACCGAGAAAAGAAAACGATCACGCTATGGACGACATCAGGTATTTTGTCTCTTCGGTTCTCTCGAGCAGTGATGAGGTCGGATTTTTCGCCCTCGCCACGGCAAGAGAATGAAAGACCTGTCCTTAAACAGACACAGGCAGAGGAAACACGTATTCCTCAGAAAAAAATATTTGTCCGCCAGTGACAAAAGAAAGGAGAATATTTTGGCATTAGGAAAACGCAAAAAACTCTCTGAAATCAAAGAAGTAATCGCCGTTCCCCAGACAGGCAGCGCTTCCCATCCTTTTACCTCTCTTTCCGCCTATATGCCCTCAGCTCCCGTTGACAGCCGCCTTTATATGGGACTGCGTGAGGCTGTCCCCGTAATCGATGCGGCAATAAATAAGCTCGTACGCCTTCTGGGTGAATTCAGGGTACATTGTGATGACAGCCGCGCAGAAAAAGAGCTTTCCCAATTTCTCGAAAATGTCAGTGTAGGCGGCACAAGAAAAGGTATTTATGCTTTTATAGGTACATTTTTCGAACAGCTTCTTACCTCGGGAACAGCCGTCGGTGAAATGATAATCAACTCTTCCACAGTCACTCATCTTTTTAACAGCCCACTCGAAAGTATTTGCCTGACGGAAGGTAAATCTCCCCTCGAAGTGGTTATAAACGCCGAATCCTCAAAGGGTAAATTCACTCCCGTAAAATACCCCGAGCTCATTCTTCTGTCAGTACATAATCCCGAGCCGGGTAAAATATACGGAACCTCAGTGCTTAAGGGACTTCCCTTCGTAAGCGATGTCCTGATGAAAATTTTCAACACACTGGGTCTTAACTGGGAAAGAGTGGGTAATGTACGCTTCGCCGTAACCTACAAGCCTCAGAACGATGCCATCGACAAAGCCTATGCTCAGGAAAGAGCACTTCACGTGGCAAAGGAATGGAGCAGTGCCATGAAGCCCGGCGGTCCCGTAAAGGATTTCGTAGCACTGGGCGATGTAAGCATAAAGGCCATCGGTGCGGATAATCAGATTTTAGACAGTGAGATACCTGTCAGACAGCTTTTAGAGCAGATAGTGGCAAAGCTCGGCATCCCTCCCTTTCTGCTCGGCTTCAACTGGTCAACCAGCGAAAGGATGAGTTATCAGCAGGCAGACATTCTCACCAGTGAAATCGACGCCTACCGCAGAGAAATCACTCCCGTGATAAACCGCATCTGCCGTACCTTTCTCAGCCTGCACGGCTATGACTGCGACTTCTCCGTAGTGTGGGATAATCTTACACTGCAGGACATCACACTTATGGCTCAGAGCGAGCTTTATAAGGCTCAGAGTGAAAAAATTTACCGGGAAATGGGAGGTGAAAAAAATGGATATGAAAATTGAAAGGGAGCTTGAGCTTATCAATACCTTCACCCGCTCCCCTCTCACTGCGGAGGATGTGTACATCTTTTCCGTAACCCTCTGCGACAATGAGGTAGACAGAGATTACGAACGCTTCAGCACGGAAAGTCTTTCCCCTTTAGGTGAGCTTTTCACGGGCAAGACAGGTATTTCCGACCACAGTATGCGCTCTAAGGATCAGAGAGCGAGAATTTTCAGAACCTACATCGAAAAACAGCCTCAGAAAAAGACATCCTGCGGTGAAGTCTATACGGCACTGAAGGCAAGAGCCTATATGCTCCGAACCGAAGAAAATGCCTCTCTCATAAAAGAAATAGAGGGCGGTATCAAAAAAGAGGTCAGCGTAGGCTGTGCCATGAAGGAATGCATTTGCTCCGTCTGCGGCAAGGATATGAAAAAGCATCTCTGCGAGCATATCAAAGGCAAAACATATAACGGCAGAGTATGCCACGGTATTCTTAAAAACCCCACTGATGCCTATGAATGGTCCTTTGTGGCTGTGCCCGCCCAAAGAAATGCAGGCGTAACCAAATCTTTCAGAAGAAAGGAAGAAAACAAAGTAATGACAATAGAAAAATTCAAAAGCCTCACTGAAGATACTCTCGTTTCAGCCGAGGAAATCGAAAGCCTTAAGTCTCATATCTGTTCACTGGAAAGCCTTGCCGAGGAAGGCAGAGCATACCGTGAGCATCTTACGGCTGAGATTAAAAAATATGCCCTTATCATTATGCCGACGGTAAATGTTTCGGCTTTCATCAAGGGCTGTGACAGTATGGATATAACCGAGGTGAAGGCTCTTTGCCACTCACTGGAGGGTCAGGCTAATGCCCGTCTTCCCCTCTCGCCCCAGCTGTCATCAGCTAAAGAAAAACACAGTTACAATAATTCAGATTTTAAAATTTAAGGAGGAAACAAAATGAAAAATTATCTCGACGGATTCGACAGACAGGAAGTCACTCTCGAAGCGCCTACCGCCATCAAAAAAGGTGCTGTCGTAGGCATTTCAAACGACTTTACAGCCAAAACCGCACCCAGCACCGTAAAGCCCGTAGGCGTATGCACCTACTGCGACGGAGCCAAGGCAAGTATTCTCATCAGAGGCTATGCCGAGGTTTCCTATACCGGTGACACACCCTCTTTCGGCATTACAGGTGTGGTCGGTAACGGCAGCGGCGGAATCAAAGCAGACGCAAACGGCAGACAGGTTATCATTGTCACAGTGGACACCACTGCCATGAAATGCGGTATTATATTTTAAGGAGGAATAAATAATATGGCTACATACGATAATATCAGACTCGAAAAGGGTCTTTATACCACAGGTAAATCTTTCACTCAGGCACTCGAAAGCATAGACCCCAGCGAAAACTACAAGGGCACCTCTCTCGAAGGTCTTGACGCATATCAGCGTCAGCTCAAGCGCTTTGACATCAAGGTAGGAGGAAGAAACAGCGACTCCATCGAAAAGTTTTTCAGAACCACGGAATCCGCTACTCTTTTCCCCGAATACATTTCAAGAGCTGTAAATCAGGGCTTCGGCGACAACGATATTGTTTCACAGATCGTCGCCACCACCACAGAAATCGATTCTCTCGATTACCGTTCACTGGCTGTGGATCTCTCAAAGAACGAAGAGTATATGAATCCCATTTTAGAGGGTACTCATATTCCCGAAACCAGAGTTTCCGTAAAGGATAATCTGGTCAAGCTCGAGAAAATCGGAAGAATGATTACTGCATCCTATGAGGCAATCAAATATCAGCGTCTCGACCTTTTCACCATCGCCCTCAGACAGATCGGTCATACCATCGCAAGCACACAGGTTAATAAGGCTGTGCAGGCTCTTACAGGATCCGACGGTTCAGACAGTGAAAGTGAGCGTATCACCGCAGAGTCCGGTGCAGATTTGACCTACGAGGCTCTCCTCTCACTCTGGTCTGCCTTCGATAACTTCAAGCTCACCTCACTCATTGTGAACACGGCAAACCTTTCAAAAATTCTCCGTATGGAGGAATTCAGAGACTCAGCGGCAGGTCTTACCTTCCACGCAACAGGTAAGCTTGTGACTCCCTTCGGTGCAGAAATCATCCACGTCCCCGGTCTCAGTGATAATATGATTATCGGCTTTGACAAAACAAGTGCCGTGGAAAGAGTTCAGGCAGGCGGCATCGTTACGGAATTTGACAAGCTTATCGACAGACAGCTCGAGAGAGCCTCCGTAACAGTCACATCAGGCTTCGCAAAAATTTATAACGAAGCCACAAAAATCCTTACTCTCTCTTAAGAGGTGACCTTATGTCCGTACTCAGCGACGTAACCGACTGTCTGATGAATTACGCCGATATGGAAGCCTACACTGCCGAACAGCTTCAGCCCTACTGCGATGCGGCACTGTCTCAGGTCAGGATAAATCTTAAGCCCGGGATAAGCGACGAAAATCCTCTCGTTATACCTACGGCGGCGGCAATCGCTCACTTTAATTTCTTTCTTGCCCGGCTGTCAGAAACAGACAAATACGAAGCCTATACCGCAGGCGATATGACAGTAAGAAGAAATCTACAGAAGGAGTTTATCTTCGAAGAGCGCATAAAAAATGAGGCATTAGCCGCCGCCTCATCAATTCTTAGGGACATGGGCTTTGCTTTCCGTGGAGAATAACGTTATAAAAAACAGGCTTTTCGAAAAATACGGTATCACGGTAACCTCCTCAGACGGAAATAACACGGTAACCTTCAGTGCCTTCCTTCAGCCTCTGAGATATAAAAATAAAATCTATTTAAGCGGTATTCCCACTGAGCTCGGCTATGACGGAATGAATAAATATCTTCTCCTCGCACCGCCCGAAGTGGACATAAGCTATCTCAAAGAAAGAGGCTACACCCTTTCCTTCGGCACCGACACCTTCGCCTCGGACCACTGTGAACCCGTATACTTAGGCAAAAAAAAGCTGTACTACTGGGCAATAGTACATAAGGAGGGATAATATGCAGTCATCGACAGCACTCATTGACTCTTTCATAAAAACAATCAGTGAATCTTCACTTCTGAACAGCAACTGTCAGGCAATCAGGGCTTATGAAAGCAAAAATCTGCCCGTCCCCATAAAAAAGACCTACTTTTCCTTTTCCACGGCAGAAAGCAGACTTTATTTTTCCTCCGATGCAAACGGCAACAAAACCGAAGTCAACAGCATAAAGATAGCCGTTAACTGCTTCATCCCCCTGACCCTCTCTCCTGCGGTAATATATACTCTCACAGAAACGGTTATGCTTGTTCTTATGAACAATAACAAAAACATCATCGGCTTCACTGTAGGGAAAACCGTATATGACAGCGAAGTGGACGCCTTCAGAATAAATGGCGAGCTTCATTTTCAGACAGAAAATCAGGTATAACAAAAAAGCCGTATCCCTAAGGGTGCGGCTTTTGTATTGCTTATAAAAGAAATAAGTGCTATAATGAAAAAAAGAAAGGAGAGAAGATTATGGAAATACTTATCGTGCGACACGGCGACCCTGACTATGAGAGGGACTCCCTTACCTATAAAGGAATCGAAGAGGCAAGGCTTTTGGCTGAAAGACTCGCTAAGCTCGAGGTAACGGATTTTTACTGCTCTCCTCTCGGCAGAGCCCGGAAGACCGCCTCATACACTCTCGACAAAGTGGGCAGAACGGCAGAAACTCTCCCCTGGCTTACGGAATTCGAGGGTAAGGTAAAGCAGGGACTTTTCAGAAAAACCTCCTGCTGGGACAGACTCCCCTCCTACTGGACGGCACAGCCCGATTATTATTCCTACGATCGCTGGCACAGGGTAAAGCTGATGAAGCAGGGCGGAGTTTACAAGCAGTATAAAGAGGTATGCGACGGCATAGATGAGCTTCTGAAAAAATACGGCTATCACCATAAGGGCAAGATTTTCAGGGTAGAGCAAGAAAGCCACGCCCGTATAGTTCTGTTCTGCCACTTCGGTGTGGAATCCGTTATTCTCTCCCATATTTTCGGCATATCCCCTATGATTATGTGGCACAACTTCGTGGCACTTCCCACCTCTGTCACCCGTCTCGCCACTCAGGAAAGAGAAAAGGGTACGGCTATTTTTACCTGCATACAGTACGGCGATTTGAGCCATCTTTATGCAGGAGACCACGAGCCTTCGTTCCAGGCAAGATTCTGCGAATGCTATGGGGATGATACAAGGCACTGATTTTTATTTGATGAATGATTACAAAACCCACCGAAAAAAATCGGTGGGTTATCTTATGACCTCGCTACCTCTTTTTCCCACTTAAGGGCGTGAAGTCAGGCTTACCCGCAAAGCGGCAAACTTTCTTCTTAAATAAATTACTATATGTAGGAGTCATTAAGATCGAAAATAATATAAGGTATAATATATCGTTTTTTACATTATATCATATATAATGCTATATTTCATTCTCTTTGCAGCTTTTTACACGATATATTTTAATACTATATGAGTTAAAATATAATAAAAAGGCGGTGATATGATGGAAGAAAAAGATATTGCATTAAGAATTGCACAGCTCCGAACTAAAAAAGGTGTATCCGCCCGTAAAATGAGTTTATCAATCGGACAAAATGAGGGATATATTAACAGTATAGAAAACGGCAAATCTCTTCCGTCACTGTCAGGATTATTATATATCTGTGATTATCTCGGAGTCACGGTTACTGAGTTTTTGGACCTGGAATCTAAAAATCCTTCAAAAATTGATTCTATAGTTGAAGACCTGAAAAAATTGGATGATAAACAACTTGAAACCATATCATTACTTGTAAAGGATTTGGTAAAGAAATAAAGAGGCTGTTTTTCAGTCTCTTTTTTTACTCTTTGGCGGATAATATCCGCCCCTACGGTGTATGCCGTTAGGTTGTGGTGGATTTGCGGACACGGCACGCCGTGTCCCTACGAAATTATTTAATCTGCGTAAAAGCAATAAAGGTTATATTAAACTTACCTGTAAATCCTAAGCCTTATCGGCTGTCTGCACACCTGCCACGGTGTGCCCCTCTGGCTCTATCCGCTTTGAGGTACTGAAAGAGTAAATATGCGTAACAGTGGTTTTGGACGGGGTCAAGCAAAACAAAAACTATACTGCAGAACGGCAGTTTACTGTCTGCGACCCTGCCACGGGTCGCCCACAAGGGACAGTAATTGTTTCTGAACGGATTAATAAAACCGAACTCTTAATGTATAATTACACTCAATTTAACAGCACACTCTTTTCCCGTCAAAAAAAGCGTGGCGCTTTGCATACTTTGGCGCTCAACCGTGCCAAAGTATGAGCCCTTCTCTTGCGGTTCCCAAAGTTCATTACGGCTTGGAGCGCCTATGAACTTTGAC
>JAZNMU010000035.1:0-6972 GCA_045579865.1 Acutalibacteraceae bacterium | reverse complement strand
AATATTAAATCAAGTGAAATTCATCCTGAAATCAGAACAGTTGGTAACATTATAAGAACGTTTATGCCTTATTTTACCGTAGGATTTTTTAGGCTTGCTAATTTCTTTCTTGATAATATCGGACTTCCCAATCTTACCAAGGGTATAAATTATGAAGAAAAGTATATAACCCGTGAAGAGGGCACAAAGCTTCGCATCTGTGTTTACTCACCGAAGGAAAAGAAGGAGAATGTGCCCGGACTTCTCTGGATTCACGGCGGTGGATACGGCCTTGGCTGTCCCGAACAGGACTTCAGCTTTATTCAGAGCTTTGTTGATGCTTCCGGCTGTATTATAGTGGCTCCTGATTATACCAACTCAACAACTGCACCTTATCCCGCAGCTCTCAACGACTGCTATGATGCTCTTTTGTGGCTTAAAGAAAACGGCAAGGCTTACGGCATGCGTGACGATCAGATTTTTGTTGGCGGCAACAGTGCCGGAGGCGGACTTTGTGCGGCTGTATCCCTCAAGGCGAGGGACACAGGTGATGTCAATATCGCTTTTCAGATGCCTCTTTATCCTATGCTTGATGACAGAATGATTACTGAGTCCTCACAGAACAATGATGCTCCCATCTGGAACACAAAGTCGAACGAGGTTGGCTGGAAGCTTTATCTCGGTGAGGATTATCAGACAGACAATGTTTCAAAATATGCGGCCCCTGCCCGTGAAACGGACTACACCAACCTTCCGCCAACGCTTACTTATGTGGGCACAATTGAACCCTTTACGGATGAAACTATAGAATATGTTGAAAATTTAAAGAATGCAGGAGTGGAGGTTCAGTTCAGAACCTTTGAGGGTTGTTACCACGGCTTTGACCTTCTGAGTTATTCCACACCGGCAAAAGAAGCAAGGCAGTTTCTTCTTGACGGATTTATGTATGCGGTTGAAAACTACACTGCAGAGCAGTGAAATTTTGTAAAAATCCCTATACTATTATAATATATCCGAACAATCAGCACACACCTTCGGGTGTGTGCTCTATATTTTGTGCCGAAAACGGCTGAAAACACAAGGATTAGTGTTCGAAAAAGAGGTAAAAAATTCTTGCATTTTTCACAAACTTTTTTTCAAAAAATCGTTGACATTTACCAAAGTGTGTGGTATCATAGTCAAGCATGTGAATGTGGGTTTGGGTATAACTCTGCCTTCACATACCAACTAAGATATGCGATGATGCGGGAGGTGGCTGCCCCTGAGGCAGGAAATTTCCGCGGAGTATGTCCGATTTAAAACCGGGCGATCTATATTTCATCTTTAACGCTGTTATCTTGCGTTAAGTGTCGGCAGGGGTGCTATGCCCCGGTTCGGACTTAAACAGCGTATAGGGGTGAACTGTGCTTTTTTCGAAGCGGCGACCGGAAATATTGCGTTTCCGGTTTTTTAAAGAGGGGCGTGCAAACACCCGGAAAAGCATACGAAAAAAGCAACGCCCTACTAATTCTTATTAGGAGGCAAACAAAATGGCAGTAAAGGAAAAGATCCGTATCAGACTCAAGGGTTACGACCACAACCTTGTTGACAAGGCAGCAGAGATGATCGTTGAAGCAGCTAAGAGAACAAACGCTACTGTTTCAGGTCCCATCCCTCTCCCTACAGAAAAGGAAGTAGTTACAATCCTTCGCGCTGTTCATAAGTATAAGGACAGCCGTGAGCAGTTTGAACAGAGAACTCACAAGAGACTCATCGACATCATCAGACCTACTCCCAAAACAGTAGAGGCTCTGACAAATCTTGAAATTCCCGCAAGTGTTGAAATCGAAATCAAAAGATAAATAACTGATTTCTATACCCGACAGTAAACATCTTACGGAAACAGGTCAAGTTGCCAAAGGCAACCAATAACCAAAGGAGGATATCAAAATGAAAAAAGGTCTTATCGGCAGAAAGATCGGCATGACACAGGTTTTCGACGAAAAGGGTAACGTAATCCCCGTAACAGTAGTTGAACTTGGTCCTTGCGCAGTTGTTCAGAAGAAGACAATCGAAAACGACGGCTACAACGCTGTTCAGCTTGGCTTCGAGGACAAAAAGGTAACAAGAACAAACAAGCCTATGAAAGGTCATTTCGACAAGGCAAACGTTGCTCCCAAGAAGGTTCTTAAGGAATTCAGACTTGAAGACGACAGCGCTCTTAACGTAGGCGACATCATCAAGGCAGACATCTTTGCTGCAGGCGAAAAGGTAGACGTAGTCGGCACGAGCAAGGGTAAGGGTACTGCCGGTGTTATCAAAAGATGGAACTTCTCCAGACTTAAGGAAACACACGGTACAGGTCCTGTTGCAAGACACGCAGGTTCACTCGGCGTTATCGACCCCGCCAGAATCTTCAAAGGTAAGAAGATGGCAGGTCACCTCGGTTCAGAGAGAGTTACAGTTCAGAACCTTGACGTTGTTAAGGTTGACGCAGAAAACAACCTCATCGCTATCAAGGGTGCTATCCCCGGTCCCAAAAAGGGCATCGTAATGGTAGTGAACAGCGTAAAGAAATCATAAGAAAGGAGCCCTTAAGAAATGCCTAATGTATCAGTATTCGACGTAAACGGCAAGAAGGTTTCAGACCTTGAGCTTGCAGAGGGTATCTTCGGTATCGAACCCAATACCTCAGCTATGCATCTTGTAGTTGTTAACTACCTTGCAAATCAGCGTCAGGGCACACAGTCAACCCTGACACGTGCAGAAGTAAGCGGCGGCGGTAAGAAGCCCTGGAGACAGAAGGGAACAGGCCGCGCAAGACAGGGCTCAACAAGAGCTCCCCAGTGGTACCACGGTGGTATCTCTCACGGTCCCAAGCCCCGTGAATATGGCTTTGCTATCAATAAGAAAGTTAAGAGACTCGCTATGAAGTCCGCTCTTTCTTCAAAGGTTGCAGCTGATGAAATGATCGTTCTCGATTCTCTTTCACTCGAAGCAATCAAAACTAAGGAAATCGTTAAGGTTCTTTCAAACCTCGAAACAGGCAAGAAAGTTCTCATCGTTCTTCCTGAAAAGAATGACGTCATCTACAGAAGTGCAAGAAACATCGCAGGCTGCAAGGTTTCTCTCGTAAACACACTTAATGTATATGATATTCTTAACTGCAACAGCATCGTTGTTCTCAAGGACGCAGTTGCTAAAATCGAGGAGGTATATGCATAATGAAATCAGCACATGACATCATCCTCAAGCCCGTTATCACAGAAGAAAGCATGATGGGCACAGCATTCAAAAAGTACACCTTCAAGGTAGCTAAGGATGCTAACAAGGCTGAAATCGCAGCAGCAGTTGAAGAAGCTTTCGGCGTAAAGGTTCAGAAGGTTAACACAATGAACTGCAAAGGTCACCTCAGAAGATACGGCCGCTACGAAGGTTACACACCTTCCTGGAAAAAGGATATCGTAACTCTTACCGAGGATTCAAAGACAATCGATTTCTTTGACGGTCTTCTTTAATAGATAACCGTAAACTAAAATAAACCATTCAAATCCAATGGCAATGTATGGAGGTTATGACAATCCTCCGCTAAACCAATTAGGAGTGTGAACAAAATGTCAATTCGTGTATTAAAGCCTGTAACAAACGGCACACGTAATATGTCAGTTACAGACTATTCAGCACTTTCAAAGTGCGGCCCCGAGAGAAGCCTTCTCGCTCCTCTCAGCAAAAAGAGTGGCCGTAACAGCTACGGTCGCATCACCGTTCGTCATCGCGGCGGCGGAAACAGAAGAAAGTATCGTATCATTGATTTCAAGAGAGACAAGTTCGACGTAAAGGCAACTGTTGCTACTCTTGAATACGATCCCAACAGATCAGCTCATATCGCTCTTCTCCAGTACGAAGACGGCGAAAAGAGATACATCATTGCTCCCCAGGGACTTAAGGTTGGCGATATTGTTGAAGCAGGTCCTTCAGCAGATATCAAGCCCGGTAACGCTCTTCCTCTTGTTAACATCCCCACAGGTACTGTTATTCACAACGTAGAGCTTTATCCCGGCAGAGGCGGTCAGTTAGCAAGAGCTGCTGGTAACTCAGCACAGCTTATGGCTAAGGAAGGCGGCTACGCACTTCTCAGACTTCCCTCAGGCGAACTTCGTAAAGTTCCCGAAGCATGTATGGCTACAGTAGGCGTTGTAGGCAACGAAGACCACGAAAACGTTAAGATCGGTAAAGCTGGTCGTACACGTCATATGGGTATCAGACCTACAGTCCGCGGTTCAGTTATGAACCCCTGCGACCATCCTCACGGTGGTGGTGAAGGTAAATCACCCATCGGTCGTCCCGGCCCTGTTACACCTTGGGGCAAGCCTGCTCTTGGCTACAAGACTCGTGCTAAGAAGAATCGTTCAGACAAGCTTATTGTTAAGCGTCGTAACGACAAATAAGGTCGATGAAAGGAGCTAAGAATAATGAGCAGAAGCACTAAAAAAGGACCTTTCGTGCAAGAGAAGCTTTACGAAAGAGTCGTTAAGATGAATGAAAAGGGCGAAAAAATCGTTCTTAAAACATGGAGCCGCAGCAGCACAATCTTCCCCGATTTTGTTGGTCACACCTTCGCAGTTCATGACGGCCGTAAGCACGTTCCCGTTTATGTAACAGAAGATATGGTTGGTCACAAGCTCGGCGAATTTGCGCCCACCAGAACCTACAGAGGTCACGCAGGCTCAAAAACCTCAAACAACGGTAAATAAGTCGAAAGGAGTGTATTAAAGTGGAAGCAACAGCAAAAGTTACTTTTGTGCGTATTGCACCTCGTAAGGTAAAGATTGTTCTTGACCTTATCAGAAATCAGCCCGCTGAAAAAGCAATGGCAATCCTCAGATACACGCCTAAGGCAGCGTGTGAGGTTGTAGCAAAACTTCTTAAGTCAGCTATGGCTAATGCAGAAAACAAAGATATGGATGTTTCCAGACTCTACGTAGCAGAATGCTATGTTGGTCAGGGCCCCACACTCAAAAGAATCAGACCCAGAGCACAGGGCAGAGCATTCCGTATCAACAAAAAGACATCTCACATCACCCTTGTACTCAAGGAAATGGAATAAGTCAGGAGGAGGTAAAACATGGGCCAGAAAATTAATCCCACCGGTTTAAGAATCGGCGTAATTAAAGATTGGGAATCCCGTTGGTATGCCAAGAAGAGCGACTTCGGCGATACCCTCGTAGAAGACTACGAACTTCGTGAATATCTCCTTGAAACACTTGCTCCCGCAGGAGTACCCAAGGTTGAAATCGAACGTACTGCAAAGCGTGTTCGCGTAAATATTCACGTTGCAAAGCCCGGTATGGTAATCGGCCGCGGCGGCGCAGAAATCGAAAAGCTTAAGGCTACAATCGAAAAGAAACTCGGTAAAGAAGTTTCTCTTAACATTATCGAAGTTAAAAACCCCGACGTTAACTCACAGCTCGTTGCTGAAAGCATCGCTGCTCAGCTTGAAAGAAGAATCGGCTTCCGCCGTGCACTCAAGCAGGCTATCGGCCGTGCAATGAAGCTCGGTGCCAAGGGTATCAAATGTCAGGTATCAGGCCGTCTCGGCGGTGCTGAAATCGCAAGAAGCGAAACTTACAAAGAGGGTACAATTCCTCTTCAGACCATCCGTGCTGACATCGACTACGGTTTCGCAGAAGCAAAAACAACCTACGGCCGTATCGGCGTAAAGGTTTGGATCTACACAGGCGAAGTTCTTCAGGTTTCAAACAACGAAAGACGTGAAAGACCCGCTCGCCGCAGACCCAGAAGAGAAGCAAGAGAAGGAGGAGCTAAATAATGTTATTACCTAAGCGTGTAAAAAGACGTAAGGTTCAGCGTGGCCGTCTCAAGGGCGCTGCTCATAAGGGCAACAAAGTAACCTACGGTGATTTCGGTCTCGTGGCTCTTGAACCTTCTTGGATCACTTCAAGACAGATTGAAGCAGCCCGTATTGCTATGACTCGTTACATCAAGCGTGGCGGTCAGGTTTGGATTAAGATTTTCCCCGATAAGCCTATCACTGCAAAGCCTGCAGAAACCCGAATGGGTTCCGGTAAAGGTTCACCCGAATATTGGGTAGCAGTTGTTAAGCCGGGCAGAGTTATGTTCGAAATTAAGGGCGTTGACGAGGAAGTTGCTCGTGAGGCTATGCGTCTCGCAGCTATGAAGCTCCCCGTTAAGTGCAAATTCGTTACTAAAGCAGAACAGGAAAAGGACGGTGTACAGTAATGAAAGCAAGTGAAATCAGAAAACTGTCCGCCGCTGAGATGGACGCAAAGCTTGCAGAACTCAAGAAAGAACTTTTCAATCTTCGTTTCCAGCAGGCAGTTAATCAGCTTGACAACCCCATGAGAATCAACGCTGTTAAGAAGGATATCGCAAGAATCAAAACTGTTCAGCGTGATATCGAGCTTCACGGCGCAAATTCTTAAGAAAGGGAGGACTGAATAATGGAAAGAAATCTCAGAAAGACTCAGGTCGGCATCGTATCAAGCGATAAGATGGACAAGACAGTAGTTGTTACAATTAAGGATAAGGTTAGACATCCTCTTTACAAGAAGATCGTTAACCGTACCGTTAAAGTAAAGGCACACGACGAAAAGAATGAGTGCGGTATCGGTGACCGTGTTCTCATTATGGAAACCCGCCCTCTTTCAAAGGATAAGAGATGGCGTGTAGTAGAAATTATCGAAAAAGCCAAATAATTGGTGCAGCTAAAGGAGGCCAAACACAATGATTCAGCAGCAGACTTATCTTAAAGTTGCTGACAACACAGGTGCTAAAGAAATTATGTGCATTCGTGTTCTCGGCGGCACAGGTAGAAGATATGCTAATATCGGTGACGTCATTGTTGCTTCTGTTAAGAAAGCAGCACCCGGCGGCATCGTAAAGAAGGGCGACGTTGTTAAGGCAGTAGTTGTACGTACTGCAACAGGCGTTCGCCGTGATGACGGCACATACATTCGTTTCGACGAAAATGCA
>JAZNMU010000034.1:0-29575 GCA_045579865.1 Acutalibacteraceae bacterium | reverse complement strand
CACTTGAGAGAGTGATATATCGCGGAGTGGAGCAACCCGGTAGCTCGTCGGGCTCATAACCCGGAGGTTGCAGGTTCAAATCCTGTCTCCGCAACCAAAAATCCCTTGGACATCAGTTCGAGGGATTTTCTTATAATATGTGTTAATTGAAGGAGAATAATTATGTCTTTTGAAAAAATGCATTCAGGTGATATTTACGATCCAAATGACAGTGATATTATGAGTGAACAGGCTTTATGTCTCGAGAAACTTTATGATTATAATGCTACCCGTCCCTCAGAGGGTGAAAAAAGAGAAAAGCTTCTTAAAGAAATGTTTGCTGAGATAGGGGAGGGCTGTTATATCGAGCCTCCTTTACATGCTAATTGGGCAGGAAAGCATATTCATTTCGGTGATAATGTTTATGCTAATTTCAACCTCACCTGTGTTGACGATACCCATATTTATGTGGGCGACAGCACTATGTTTGCACCTAATGTTGTTCTTGCCACTGCAGGACATCCCATTCTTCCTGAGCTTCGTGAAAAGGCCTATCAGTTCAATATGCCCATACATATCGGACGAAACTGCTGGCTCGGTGCGGGCGTTATCGTTATGCCCGGTGTTACCATCGGTGATAACACTGTTATCGGTGCTGGTAGTGTGGTTACGAAGGATATTCCTTCCAACGTAGTTGCCGTGGGTAATCCCTGTAAGGTTCTTCGTCCTATCGGTGAAAGAGACAAAGAATACTATTTCAAAGACAGAAAAATTAATCTGTAATTTCGGTGGATTATATGACAAAATTACTTCTTAAAATTTTCGTAAAGGACAATACAGATCTTAATTCTTCATTGACAAGAGCGTCGGTAGGTATGCTGTCGGGCGGTGTAGGTATCGTATGTAATCTTTTCCTTTTCGCGCTCAAATTGCTTATCGGTACTGTTGCCGGTTCTGTTTCAATTACTGCCGACGCTATGAATAACCTTTCCGATGCCACGAGTTCCATTGTAACTCTTATCGGGTTCAGACTCGCTAAAATGCCTGCTGATGAGGATCATCCCTACGGCCACGCAAGATATGAATATTTGTCGGGCCTTGCCGTGGCGGCGATGATAGTTGTTATCGGTTTTGAGCTTGCCAAAACATCTGTAGAAAAGATAATTGAACCTTCTGCAGTGGAGCTGTCCGTTCCTGCCTGTATAGCTCTTATCGGTTCTGTAGCGGTAAAACTCTGGCTTTGTCTTTTCAATCGCAGACTCGGCAAATCAATCAACTCATCTGCTTTGCTTGCCACATCTGCAGACAGCCGTAATGATGCCATAGCCACTACTGTTGTTCTTTTTGCAGGTATGATTGAACTTATTTTCCACATACAGATAGACGGCATAATGGGTCTTCTGGTAGCTTTGTTTATTCTCTACAGCGGTGTTACTCTTGCAAAGGATACTATCAGTCCTCTTCTTGGTGAAAATGCCAGTCCCGAGCTGAAGGAACTGATAATTAGTGTAATGCGCACCTGTCCTGAGGTTTTAGGTTATCACGACCTTATGGTGCATGATTACGGTCCCGGTCAGCGCTTCGCAAGCATACATGTAGAAATGGACCATACGGCAGATCCTCTATATTGCCATGAATTAATTGACAACCTTGAAAGAAACTGCCTCGAAGAGCACAATATTCATCTGGTTATTCACTATGACCCTGTTGTCACAGGCGATGAAGAGCTTGACAGGCTTCGTCATATTGTCACCGAGTTACTCAGAGCCCAGGATGACAGAATATCCATACATGATTTCCGTATGGTAAAGGGCGAAAAGCAAACAAATCTTATTTTTGATATAGCTCTTCCTTCTGAGCTTATGCCTAAAAAAAAGGAAGTCAAATCAAAGCTTGACAGTTGTCTGGCTGTTATAGATGATATGACCTATTACACCGTTGTTGAATTCGATATGGTAGCATTCAACAAAGAAATTAATTGACTGCATAAAGAGAAGCCCCGCAAAGAATCGCGGGACTTCTCTTTATAATGAGTTATATTGGAGTGAGAGAAAGGAAAAACAAAATGATTACGCAGCGTTATTCGGTATTCTGCGAACGGTTGCAGTTCTGACATTATTGGTTTTTAATTTAGGGGCAGCTTGGCTTTTACGGGCAGATTTTTTGCAGATGTTTGATTTGACCGGTTTCTTTGTTGCTTTTTTCTTTGCTTTGATATTTTCTTCGAGTCTGATAAAATACTTCTCGAAAAGAATGAGCACAAAAAGAATCGCTGCAAGTGCAAAATATACTGCTGAAAAACTTCCTAATGTATTAAACATAATTAATATCCTCCTTAAAACGAACATTCGTTCTTTGATTACGATTTAATTATAGCAGATTTTATCGAAAAGTCAATACAAATGTTCGATAAATTTAATTTTTGAGTACATATAAACGGACTTTGAATATTTTTTTGTCGAAAATTCGTATCTGTCAAAAAATGTTGGTGTTTTTTGTGTGTTTTGACATCTTAAATATTTCATAAAACAAATGAAATTATTTGTTTCTTGTGATATACTTATTTTAATAATATACATTCGGAGGAATTATTATGATAAAAACAGAATTTACTTTCCCTTCGGTTTCAGCGCTTGCCGATATTCGCGCCGCTTCATATAAACCTGAAAGCGGTGAAATCAAAGCAGTAATTCAGATTGCTCACGGTATGGCAGAGCATCTTGAAAGATATGAAAGGTTTGCCAGTGCATTATGCGAAAAGGGCTATGCTGTTTATATAAATGACCATCTCGGTCATGGCGCAAGTATAAAAAACAGGGATGAACTCGGTTATTTCGGTGAAAAGGACGGGTGGAAGAATTTCATTGAGGACTGTCATCAGCTTACTGAAATTATCAAAAAAGAAAATCCGTCTGTTCCCGTTGTTTTCTTCGGTCATTCTATGGGTTCTTTTGTCGCCAGAGCATACAGCATAAAGTATGCTGATGAAATCATAGGTGCGGTTTACTGCGGTACAGCTGGACCCAATCCCGCTGCAGGTGCAGGTATTCTCCTTACCAATATTATTGCAAAATTAAAAGGCACATACCACAGAAGCAAACTTATCGATAAGGTAGGCTTCGGTACATATAACAGCAAATTTGAAGGCAGAACGGCCTTTGACTGGCTTTCAAGGGATAATGAAGAGGTTGACAAATATATTGCCGATGACCTTTGCGGTTATCTTTTTACCGCTTACGGCTACCGTGATTTATTCTCTCTTCTTAATTATGTTTCCTCAGCTGAGTGGTTCGGTGGTCTTTCAAAGGACTTGCCTGTTCTTATGATTGCAGGCGCTATGGACCCTGTCGGTGAATACGGTAAGGGCATTGAAAAGGTTTACAAATCTCTCTGTGATGCTGGCAAGACCAATGTGCAGAGAATACTCTATCCCGACGCAAGACACGAAATTCTCAACGAAAAGGCTTGTTTTGACCAAGTCTGCAGAGATGTAATCGGCTGGATAGAAGAAATATTATAATTACGAATCGGGGATGAAATATCAATGAACAATATTATTATAGAAAATACTTTTATAAGAAAAGAACTCCATTTAAAATCTGACAGAATTACAGGCTGTAGTATTACAAATAAAACTAACGGCAGAACTGTAAGCAGTCTGGAGTCAAGTGAAGAATTTGTACTTTCCTTTAAGCGCGGTTTCAGAAAAATAATAATTAAAGCATCAGAACTAAAGGTATCTGATGTGTCTTCGGCACGTGAAGGTGAAATAAATAAGCATACAATCACCTTTGATGCCTTCGCTTTAAAAGACAGTATAGTAAAGGTGAGCCTTGTATACATAGTGAATGATTTTCGCTGTTATATCAGAAAGTATCTTGAATTTCGATATGAGAAAAAAGGTGCTAAAGAATTAATTTTTGACAGCCTGTCTTTTGAAAACTTTGTTTTTGACGGAAAGTATAATAATTGGACTTTACCTAAGCAGAAGGATTCGGTAATATCGGGATTTGCACTCTCCATGGGACAACCCGTTTATGTAGACAGTCTTTATTTTGGCTGTGAGTTCCCGACTGCAATTAATAAAATAGAAAATAATACTGTCAAAAGTACATATTACAGCGGCAAAAAAATCAGTGAGCTTATAGGTAATGATTGTTATATCTCTCACAAAAGTGTTGTAGGCGGTGCTGAAAGTGATATTTTCGAGGATGTGCAGAAAGCATTTTATGAATACATAAAGGATATATCCAAGCCGGTTTATCTTCGCAGACAGTATAATTCCTGGTATGATAATATGCTTAATATCACACGGGAAAACATTACTTCTTCTTTTCTGGAAATAGATAAACAGTTAACCAAAACAGGTGAACCGCCCCTTGATTCATATGTAGCCGATGACGGCTGGAATGATTACGAGGGTTCTTTCTGGGGGTTCAATAAAAACTTCCCTGACGAACTTTATCCTTTTAAAAATCTGGCTGAAAGTCTCGGCTCTAAATTCGGCCTTTGGCTTGGTCCGCGTGGCGGATATACAAACGATACCATAAAGTTTGCCCGCAGAATACAGGCGGCCGGTAACGGATATGTAAATAAACAAGCCAAGGATATATGTGTAGGCAGTAAAAAATATACTGAGAAAACCACCGAACTTCTCCTTGATTTTGAAAAACGCTTTGGTGTTAATTATTTCAAGCTTGACGGATTTGCTCAAAAACCTTGTAAATCCAGAAAACACGACCACCTTACGGGCGGGCCTGATGATGTATATTTTTATACTGATATCTGGGAAAGATGGATAAATTCTTTTGAAAAACTTGCTTTAGCCGGCGGAAGTGATTTCTGGATCAACCTTACCTGTTATGCATGGCCTTCTCCTTGGTTCCTGCAATGGGTTAACAGTGTTTGGATACAGATAAGTCTTGACCATGGATTTACGGGGAAAAAAGGTGCGGTTTCGGACAAGGACCGAATGCTCAGCTACCGTGATGAGGTGTATCTGGATTTTACCCGTGTCCGTCAGTTCCAGTTCCCAATCAGAGCACTTTACAATCATGACCCTGTTTATGGCAAAGAGGCAAAGGTTGAGATGTCCGATGACGATTTCAGGGAGTATCTTTTCACTATGGCTACGAGAGGCACTCAGTTCTGGGAGCTTTATTACAGTCATTCTATGATGAACGAGGTCAAATGGAGAATCAACTACTCCTGTATGCGTTTCATTGAAGAAAATATGGATATCCTTGCTAATTCCATCGTCTTCGGAGGAAGGGCATCAGAATCACAGGTTTACGGCTTCAGCTGCTTCGGTGACCACGAGGGTATAGTTTCTTTGAGAAACAGCAGTTCAAAGGAACAGACTTATACCTTAAGACTCGACGAGCTTATAGGTGTCAAAAAGAGCTTTGCTTTCGGTGAAATGTATATGGTTATTCCTTATAACATCAGGGGAGCCCAGGGAGCATACTCCTACGGTGACGAAATTAAGATAACACTTGAGCCCTATCAGACTAAAATCCTCCATTTCGGCAAGAAAAACAAAAAACTTGAGGCAATATACTGTAAAGCTCTGTCAGATAAAAAACTCCTTGTTACATTTAATCAGTTTGTAGATATAAGTGCTGTATCTTCCGTGGAAAATCCGATTGTTAAAAAGGATCTTCTCGAGGATTATATGTCGGTTATCTTTACTTTCGAAAAACCTTTCGATACAAATAACTCAATTAATATTTCTTCATTGAAAGGTGCCACGGCTGAAGAAAGTGACGTAGAATTAAGATTTACTTATTATGCAAACAATATAATTACAGATGCTGCCGTCAGAGGTAAAAGCGATTTTACCGTAGAAATCAATCTTAAGGATAAAAAAGAAGGCTCACTATATAAGCAGGATGATGAGCTTGAAATTTCCATAGGGAATGACGGCTTTGTGAGATTTAAAATCGGTGCGTATACGCTTAAATCCGTCACGCCTGTTACCGATACAGTACAGATTACGGCTGTAAGGGAAAGAAACAATGTAATGAAGCTTTATCTGAATAAAAATCTGGATGCGGGTATGCCTTGTATTGAATACGAGCTTAAAGGCGAGAAATCAACAGTCGCTGAAGGCGTTAATGTAAAACTTATTGATAAAGCGCTCGCTTATGATGAGATTTAAAAATAATTAATGTTTATTTTCTGAAATATTTTGTCTGGTGTATTGACTTTTATTGACAGAATATATTATTATGTAGAATGACTTTGAATTTTTAACAGAAAGGGTGTTCAGATGGCAGCGAAATGTCCAAACTGCGGCAGACAGCTTAAATGGTATAATATGAAAGCAGACTGTCCTGACTGCGGAATCAGCATTCCCAACTTTAACTGGGAAGAACGTCTTGAACAAGACAATATTTTGGCGGAGGCTAAATTTGCAAAACTTTACAACACACTTAATAAATTAGGCTATGCAGTATACGGAACAAAGCTCAGAATAGCAAGAATCCTTATGTCCTTTATTCCCATCGTTGGTATTATATTACCTTGGGCTACGGTAAAAGGGGATAATGCTGAGCTTAATTTTGATTTGCTCGGTATTTTTACTGACGGTATGAATACGATTAAGTTTTTCGGACCTCTTTTCAAAAATCTCGGCAGTATAATCGAAACAATGAGTGCTGAATCCTTCTGCGGTCCTGTTTCTTTCACGGTGCTCGGACTTCTGTGTGTTCTGCTTAGCATTGTGGTTCTCGTTATTGCATTCTTCCTTATTTTTATTACCTTTAAAAAGCCTAAAACCGCTGTTATCTGGATCTTTGATGTGATAGGTATCGCTCTTATGGGAACAGGCGCAGGTCTCTTTGCTTCGGTAAATGGAAAAATAGGCGCAGAGGCTTTCACGATTGCTGAGCTTACCTTTGAAAACGCAAAAGCATCTGTGGGTTGGGGAATTTTTATCTTCCTCGCACTTGCACTGGTTGCATTTACAGGTAATTTCCTTGTTTCCCGTGCCGATATCAAATCTGACGAACAGCTTGAAGAAGAAAGACTTGCAAGAGTCAGAATCAAGGAAGAAAAAGAAGAAAAAGAAAGACTCAGAAAAGAAGCTGCCCGTGAGGAAGCTCTTGAAAGAGAAAAGCAGGAGCAGGCTGAAAAGGTCAGAAAAGCGAGAGAAGCTCTTGAAAAAAGTAGCAAGAAATAATTAAATATTATACATTTGAAAGAGTGATAAAATGTCAGATACAGTAAACACGAGCTCTCTTCAGGAAACGGAAAAATCCGAAGAAGAGGTGCTTGATAAATTAGCTTACACTAAAAAAAGATATCTTACGCCCAAAGAAATAGCTGCCTTTGTGCTTGTTAACTTCGGTCAGAAAAATCTTGCACAGTTTATTACCAGCGAAAAGCAGTTCTTCCTTATTCAGTATGCAGGTCTCAGTGACAAGCATTATGCTTACATAAATCTTTTCGCCACAATATATGATGCACTTGACGATACTATTTCAGGTCTTATTATCGACCGTACAAGAACCCGCTGGGGCAGAGTCAGACCTTTCTTTATTCTTCCTCTTCCTTTGTGGATTATCGGTGGTATGATGCTCTTTTCAACTCCCGGTATAACCGGTGTTGCCCAGGTGATTTATGTTGCAGCTGCAACTATTATTTACGGTCTTGGTATGAGTTACTTCGGCGCATGGAATCTTATGACTTATAATATTACGCCGAATATAAATGAACGAAACAATCTGATTACCACTACGAAATTTGTTGAGCTTTTCGGTACATTTATTCCTTCGCTTCTGCCGGTATTAGTTAAGTTTGTTCCTAAGATAAATCCTTCCGTTACCAATGCAGATGTGTATAAGGCATTTGCGGTGTTTATGCTTATTTTCTCTGCATCCTTTGCTGTTTACGGATTTTTCAATATGCGTGAGAGAATACCTCTTCAGAGCCGTGAAGAAATGAATAAGACTTCTGTTTGGGGCTCTTTGAAAAACATCGTTACAAACAGACCGCTTATTGTTATAATTCTTGCTGAATTCTTCAATAACTTCAAGGCAGTCGGCGGTTCATCAGAAAGCTTCTTCTGGCTCAATAACTCAGGTAACTATGCATACCGCAGCATCTGCGGATTATTCACCGGTATTCCCAACTACTTTATGGTGCCTTTTGCAGCTAAACTCGTAAGACGTTTCGGCCCGAGAACTACTGCTATCGGCGCGGGTCTCTTCGGTCTCGGTGCATATATGCTTATGTTTGTCCTCGGTTATCCTAACGGTGCGATTTTAAGCGAAAACTTCGAGGACAAGAGCATACTGAATTTTGTTTTAGTTGTTATTTTACTTACAATTGCAGGTCTTCCCAACAAGATTATCAATGTATGTAATCCAATTCTTACAGCTGATACACTTGACTATATGGAATGGAAGCACGGTCTTCGTAACGAAGCTCTTGTTACTACCGTTCAGGGCTATTTTATCAAGCTTGCAACAGCTATTACCGGTTGGCTTTCAGGTATGGTTCTTCATTGGATTAACTATGTACCCTTAAAGGATGAACTCGGTCACGATATTGCTAACAAAGACCCCGGTGTTCTTAGGGGGATATGGATAGTGTTCTGTATTCTTCCTGCTTTGGCAAGAGGTCTTTACGGTATTTCATTTATTTTCTATCCCATTCACGGTAAGCTTCAGGATAAAATGATTGTTGAGCTTGCGGATAAAAGAGCAAACACTCTTATTGAAAAATAATAATATTCAGAGCCTGTACTCAGCGTACAGGCTTTTCCTTTGGTTAATAATTAAGCCTTTTATTGACAGGCAAGCATATTGAATATATAATTGTTTATATTATGAGATTAAAACTGAGATTGTTCTGTTGTTCTCAGATATTATAAAAGGAAGAACGGTAAATAAGCAGGTGACAAAATGAAATCGCTAAAGTTAATTATCTCTCTTGTAGTTTTCTTTACTGCAGTGTTTATGTTTGGAACGGCTTCTGTGTACGCACTGGAACATCAGCACATTTTTACTGAATTATATACAGTGAAGCCTACCTGTACAGAAAAAGGTTATACTGTGTTCTGCTGTGATTGCGGCGAATCCTATGAGGGTGCAGTTACGGATGCTCTCGGTCACATTTTCAGTGAAGAATCCGTCTGTTACAAAAAGGCTACCTGTCTCGAAAAGGGTGAAAGCGGCAGATACTGTAAACGCTGTTTTTCTAAAACGGATATACTTTATCTTCCGAAAACCGGACACACATCTGAAACTGTAATCCTTAAAGCTACTGCCAAAAGAAACGGCGAAAAAAGAGAAGAGTGCAGTGTGTGCAAAAAGGTATTCGGCAGAAAAGCAATTAATAAAATAGCATCCGTCAAACTTGAAAAGAAGCTTTATACTTATGACGGCAAGGTTAAAACACCTTCTGTTACAGTTAAGGACGAAAAAGGGAAGAAACTAACAGTAAACAGGGATTATACACTGAAATATCAGAAAGGCAGAAAGAAGACGGGTATATACTCTGTAACTGTAATCTTTAATGGAGATTATGAGGGTACAGAAAAACTGTATTTTAAAATCAGACCTACAGCAGCAAAAAAGATAACTGCTACTCCATCAATTTCTTCTGTATATTTATCATGGAACAAGTCAAAAGGTGCAGACGGTTATGAAATATATCTTAAGAATAAAAAACTCAAACTTATAAAGGATACGGAAAATCTTTCATATTCGCTGAATAAAATTGACGGTAAGAAATTAAAGAGCGGAACAGATTATGTTTTTGTTATTAAAAGTTATAAGAAAAGCAATAACACAAAAATTTATTCACCTGCTAAAACTGTAAAAGTTTCTACCAGACCACAGAAATCACGTATTAAAAAGATAAGTGTTTCGGCGAGAAAGGTCACCGTTTCTGCTGAAAAGCAGAACTGCCACGGTTATGAACTGCTTTTAAGCACCAATAAAAGTTTCAGTAATGCAAAAACTGTCAAAACAAAGAGTAAGAATAATTCTGCGTACACTTTTAAAAATCTCATAAAAGGCAAAACTTATTATGTAAAAGTCAGAGCTTATGTAATTTCCGGTGGTGAAAAATATTACGGATATTACAGTAATGCTAAAGCATTTAAAGTTTAAAGGCAGGGGAGACCTTGCCTTTATTTTTGTGTTTAGGGCGAAAATGGAAAAACAATAATAAAAACAAGAGAAAAATTAATTAAATTTATAAATTAATGTTGATTTAATCAATCAGATTTATTATAATGTAAACTATATATGGACTTTTATGATCTACTTCATATAAATTCCCTGAACGGAGGAACATCTGTAATGGAAAACAGTAAAAAAAGAAGGACTGCACCTAATAATCAGAGTGCTGTCAGAACTTCACCTCAAAAAAATAAAAAAGTAAAAAAGAAGAAAAAGAAGCATTCTGTTCTTTACACTATCTTTTTATTCTGCTTCTGTATTTTTGTTGCAGGAATGCTGACTTTTATGATCGTTGGCGGTTCTGTTGCTTCTTATATGGATAACTTTGTTAACGGCGAAATAGCTGTCAATCTGGAAAATTATAAGGATTCGCAGAATCAAACATCCATAATGTATGCTTACGATGAGGACGAAAAGCTTATCGAGCTTACACGTCTTCACGGTGAAGAAAACCGTATTTGGGTTGACTATGAGGATATGCCTGACAATCTTTTATGGGCTTTTATCTGTCTTGAGGACAAACGTTTTTATACACACAGCGGTGTTGACTGGATTAGAACTATAGGTGTTTTGATTGATCCTGACCTTGAAGGACAAGGCGGCTCTACAATTACACAGCAGCTTATCAAAAACTTAACCGATCAGAATGCTGCAACATATAACCGAAAATTCCACGAAATTACGAGAGCACTCAATTTAGAAAAGAATTATTCTAAGAAAGATATCCTTGAAGCTTATCTTAATACAGTTGCTTTGGGTTCGGGCTGTTACGGCGTAAAAACGGCCGCTGAGACCTATTTCGGCAAAGAGGTTAACAAACTTACTCTTGCAGAATGTGCAATGCTTGCAGGTATTACTAAGGCTCCATATACAACTAATCCTTATGCGAATTTCGAAAAATGTAAAGAGCGTCAGGAACTTTGTCTTTGGTATATGTGGCAGCAAGGAAAGATCAGCGAAGAGACTTATAATAAAACAATTAAAAAGAATGTAAAGATTAAAAGTAAGACTTCCTCCAGCGAAAAGGAAAATATCGACAAATCTGAGATTATGTCCTGGTATGAGGAGTATGTGGTTGAGCAGGTAATCGCTGACCTTCAGAAGGAATATGAATACGATTACAATGAAGCCTGGAGAATGGTTTATTACGGCGGTCTTAAGATATATTCAGCCGTTGATCTTCGCATACAAAAGATATTGGAAAAATCTTACGAAACCCGTTCAGGATTCCCTCGCTCTCATTATGACTCGCGCGGTGAGCTTCCCGAATCGTCTATGGTTGTTATGGATTATGAAGGCAGAATAGTAGGTATAGTCGGCGGAACAGGCGAAAAAACAGCTAACCGTGCATATAACAGAGCCACAGACAGCCGTGCCAAAAGACAGCCCGGTTCATCCATTAAACCTCTTGCAGTGTATGCTCCGGCGGTAGATTTAGGCCGTGTTTCATCTCAGTCAGTTATTCTCGAAGAAGCCATTACCTTAAAGGGCGAAAAATGGCCCCGCAACTTTAACGGTGACCACGGTTCAGGTGAATATGTAACTGTAGAAAATGCTCTCGTACGCTCTCTTAACACTGTTCCTGTACGTATTCTTAATGAAATGATCGGTGTTGATGCCGGCTTAAGATACTGTAATGAATCCTTCCATCTTAATCTTAGTGAAGGTGATAAGGATCTCAGCCCCTTGGGTGTTGGCGGTACACAGACAGGTGTTACCACACTTGAAATGGCGGCAGCTTTTGCTACCTTCGGTAACGGCGGCAGATACTATGAGCCTTACAGTTATTATAAGGTAACTGACAGAAACGGTAATGTTCTTCTGGACAATACAGACAATAAGCCTCAGCAGGCCATCGGCAGAAATACAGCATCTGAGCTTCTTTCGATGATGACAAAGGCGGTTACCGAAAGCTTCGGTACAGGCTACGGCTCCAAAATCAGCGGCTTCCAGACCTTTGCAAAGACAGGTACTACCTCTGATAACTGTGACAAATGGTACTGCGGCGGTACGCCTCATTATGTAACGGCTGTATGGTACGGCTTTGACTACCGTGCTGACCTTCGTACAGGTTCCTCCAACCCTTCAAAGACTATTTTCAGACACATATTCAGTCAGATTCATTCAGGTCTTTCCGCGAAATCCTTTAACGAGGTAAGGGAGACCATTGATAACAAGCTTGTTGATGTTGAACAGTAAGGTGAAATAATGGTTATTCTTTCAGTTGATTACGGTGACGTGAGAACGGGTATTGCCGTATGTGATAAGATGGAAATACTGGCATCTCCCGTAACGGTAATAACTCAGTCCTACGAGCCGAAGCTTATCGCTGAGATAGAAAAGATTATCGGTCAGTATAATCCTGAGCTTATAGTAGTTGGACTTCCTAAAAATATGGACGGATCAAGCGGTGAAAGGGCAGAGAAATGCAAAAATTTTGCTGCCGCATTGACCGAAAAAACAGGCATAAAGACCGTTATGGTGGATGAAAGGCTTACTACGGTTTCAGCACACAGGGCTCTTAATGTAACGAATGTAAGAGGGGACAAGCGTAAAGGAATCGTTGATGCTGTTTCGGCAGTAATGATTCTTGAGAGTTATCTTGCCTCGAAATAAAAATTTTAAAGGAACGGCCTCTGCTGTTCCTTTTACTTTTTGGAAAATAAATCTCTGGTACCCATAGTGATAAGAAAGAAACCGAAAATTTTTCTGAGGAATTCTCCCGGGATAACATTTATAACACCGTAGCCTATGCCGACTCCTATAAGACCGCATATTATGAAAGGTTTCAGAAGGCTACTGTCGATAAGTTTTTCTTTTTTATATTTAATTACGGAATAAAGAGCGCAGGGGATAAAGAAAAATAGGTTGATTCCCTGTGCTTCTCTTTGATTCATATTCATAAAAGAGGTCAGAAAGATAATCAGCACCGAACCTCCTCCGAATCCCATTGAGCACAGAAGGCCTGAAACAAAGGAAGCGAGTACAGTAAAAATATTCATAGCATCACCCGAACAGCATTCGTATTCCTGCCCACAGCATAAACAAAGCAAATACTTTTTTCAGCAGTTTATTTTTGATTATTTCGGTTAATCTGACTCCTATAACGGCACCTATAATTCCGAAGGGTATATATCTGATTGCATCCGAGGGTGAATAGTCACCGTTAAAAGCATAAATTACGGCGCTTATTACCGTCAAGGGTAAAATAACCGCCAAAGTGGTAGCCTGAGCCTTCTTCTGCTCAAGACCGTATTTTTTCATTGCGGGCACACTAATCATTCCGCCGCCGGATCCGATGGCCGAGTTTATAATTCCCGTCAGTAAAGCATAGAAATATATTGACAGTTTCATTTTTATCACTCAGAAAAATAATTTTTTGTAGTATTTTTCCGAGAAATGACTAAAAATATGTACAAACAACTGAAAAAAGGATGATTTTGTTTCTTTAAACTCTTGTAAATATGAATTTTTAGTGATATAATCTCTTTATAAATCTTAGGAGGACTAGATATGATTTGTAAATTTTGTGGCAATGTAATTGACGATAATTCTGATTTCTGCTTTATCTGCGGTCAGAAAAATCCTGCAGAGGAGGTTCCTGCTCCTGCAGAAGCAAACAACGATATTTTCTCACAGACTCCTGCTGAAGCTACCGCTCCTCAGGCTGCTGTATTCACAGCACAGCAGACAGTTCCCGTAGCTCCTGAAGCTCCTGTTTTTGATGACGCAGCTGCTCCTATTTATGCACAGTCAGCTCCCATCTATGCACAGTCTGCTCCCGTATATGCACAGCAGGCTATTATTCAGCAGGTTGCTCCCGCTCAGATTGTTAAAACAAAGAACAGTGATTCAAGCGTTGCCTCTAAGGGTATGAAGTTCTTTGCAGCTCTTCTTTCTGCATTATTTATTTTACAGTTTATTCCCTGGACCTGGTACAGCAAGGCTAAGAAAGCCGGTTACGAGCAGAAGTCAATCGACCTTCTTAACTCTATTATGATCGGTCTTTGCATCTTTATGGCTGTTTTAGGCTTAGTCTTTATCAAAAGCTTTATGCTTTGATTCTTTCAATTTTTTACCCTCCTCGTTGCAGGAGGGGTTATTTTTTTGTACAGATATTACAGACATATCATAAGCGTCACCTGCATAGTATTTCAATGAAGAATTATTGAAAAGAGGATTTGCAGATGACGAGTACAAGTATATATGAATCCATAGCCAGACGTACAGGCGGAGATATTTACATAGGCGTTGTGGGTCCTGTCCGTACAGGTAAATCGACCTTTATAAAGGGATTTATGGATGAGTTTGTATTGCCTAATATCGACGATGAAGCAAAAAAAGAAAGAACTGTGGATGAGCTGCCTCAGTCGTCCTCAGGCAGAACGATTATGACCACTGAGCCCAAATTTATTCCTGAAGAGGCCGCTGAGGTTAAAATAGGCGATTCAATGAATCTTAAAGTCAGAATGATTGACTGTGTAGGCTATGTGGTTCCTTCGGCTTTGGGGTACATAGAAAATGAAATGCCGAGAATGGTAAAAACACCCTGGTTTGAGGAAGAGGTTCCATTTAATATGGCGGCCGAGGTGGGCACAAATAAGGTTATAACCGAGCACTCTACAGTAGGTCTTGTTATAACAACAGACGGCAGTATAAGTGACATACCCAGAGAAGAATATGCAAAGGCGGAGGAAAGGGTAGTCAGCGAACTGAAAAGCATAGACAAACCTTTTGTCGTAGTTCTTAACAGTCGTAATCCTATGTCTCAGGAGTGCCGAAGGCTTGCTTCGGAACTAAAAGAGAAATATTCTGCCAGTGTAGTCCCTGTTAATTGTCTCGAAATGAGTACAGAAGAAATAAATTCTATTTTTACCGAGCTTCTTTACGAGTTTCCCATTAAGGAAATGCTTATCGATTTTCCTCGGTGGATTACAGGTCTTGAAAGGGAACACCAAATCAGGAAAAATCTGTATTCTGCCATTTCTTCCTCTGCGGTTTCTCTCAGAAAGGTTAAGGATTCGGCAATTTTTGAAAAAGAAATTGCGAAATCCGATTCGGTTGTTGACTGCCGTGTGAGCTCCATTGAATTATCTACAGGCTCTGTCAAGATAAAGATTGAAGTTGCTCCTGAGCTGTTTTATAATGTTGTCAGCGAAAAGACAGGTCTTGATGTTAAAAATGAGCATCAGCTTATGAATTCTCTTCTTGAGCTTTCCGCAGTTAAGAAGGATTGGGAGAGATTCCGCACTGCTCTCGATGAAGTGGAGGCCACAGGCTACGGTATAGTAATGCCTACTATGAATGAGCTTACTCTCGAAGATCCGGAAATAATGAAGCAGGGAGGAAGATACGGAGTACGGCTTAAAGCCTCTGCACCGTCAATCCACATGCTTAAAGCTAATATAAACACAGAGGTTGCACCTATCGTCGGAACGGAGAGTCAGTCGGAAGAGCTTATTATGTATCTTCTTAAGGAATTTGAGGAAGATCCGTCAAAGATCTGGCAGTCAAATATTTTCGGGAAAACTCTCGACAGCCTGGTTAACGAAGGCCTTCACAATAAACTTTACAGGATGCCCGCCGATGCGAGAATGAAGCTCCAGGAAACTCTGGAAAGAGTGATAAACGAAGGCTGCAGCGGTCTTATATGCATTATACTTTAATATTAACATTCCCGCCTTAATTGGCGGGTTTTTCTATTGACAAAAGTCATTAAATGCTGTATAATCATATCGAACAAATGTTCTTTTTGTGGGGCGTGGAAAAGTGGAAAGAGTAATAATACATTCGGATATGAACTCCTGCTATGCATCCATAGAGTGCAGTCTGAATCCTGAACTGAAAGGTAAACCTGTGGCTGTAGGAGGAAGTGTAGAGGACAGACACGGAATAATTTTAGCCAAAACCGAACAGGCTAAAAATTACGGTGTAAAAACAGGCGAGCCTATATGGCAGGCAAAAAACAAATGTCCTGACCTTATTGTTGTAAAACCCCATTTTGAGAGTTATCTTAAATATTTTTCTTTGGCTCACGACATTTATGCCAGGTATACGGATAAAATAGAGCCAATGGGACTTGATGAGGCCTGGTGCGACCTGACGGGCAGTATTACTCTTTTCGGTTCAGCGGAAAAAATAGTCGATGAAATACGCGAAAGCTTCAAAAAAGAGCTGGGACTTACAGTTTCGGTAGGTATATCCTATAATAAGATTTTCGCTAAGCTCGGAAGCGACCTTGCCTCCAATGACAGCGTGTGTAAAATTTCGAAGGATGATTATAAGGAAAGTGTGTGGCCTTTATCTGCGGGAGCTATGATGGGTGTCGGCAGAAGAACAGCATCAAAACTCACTTCTTACGGAATAAAAACGATAGGCGATATCGCTCTGACTTCGCCTGAATGGCTTACTAAGGTTTTCGGTGTAGCAGGTAAAGAGATGTGGATTTTCGCCAACGGTCTAGATTCCTCGAGAGTTATGCCTGACGGCTACTGTCCGCCCATAAAAAGCATCGGTCACGGCATAACCTGTACTGCCGACCTCGTGAATACAGATGAGGTGTGGAAGGTTTTTCTTGCCTTAAGTCAGGATGTGTCAAAAAGGCTCCGTAATGCCTCTTTATCAGCATCGGCGGTACAAATTGCCGTAAAGGATAATAAGCTCGTTACGAGGCAGTTTCAGTGCGATTTACCTTATCTTACTCAATCAGCCAAGGAGATAGCTGAAACAGCGGTAAAGCTTTTTTCGAAAAATTACAATTGGAGCTACGATGTAAGAGCGGTGAGTGTCAGAGCTATAAATCTTAAGGATGAAAATGAGCCTGAGCAGTTAAGCCTTTATTCAGATTATAGAAAACACGAAAAACAGCAGAAGATCGATGATACGGTTATGGAACTTCGACGGAGATTCGGTGAAAAATCCATCTTTAACTGCTGTCTTTTAACTGAAAATAAAATTCCGGGTCATAATAAGGATAAAATGCCTTTGCCTAAAAGAATGTACAGATAAGAAGGGAAATGTATGTGCAGTAAGAAAGTTTATGTCGATGTGGTTGCCCGTATAGACAGTGACGGAGCAGTTACACCTTTGACCGTTATATGGGAAAACGGCAGAAAATTTGAGATCGACAGAGTTTACGGTGTGCAGAGAGCCTATGCTACCAAGGTTGGCGGAACGGGTATGAGATACGAAATTTCTGTTTCAGGTAAGAGAACTTACCTTTTCGAAGACGGGGGCAAATGGTTTGTTGAGGCTAAAAGCGAATAATACTTGATTTTTTTTGAAAAATAGTGTAAATTATAACTGTTGTGTTAATTTGTATAAAGTTATACAATATTTGGTGTATAATTCCGAGTTTCAGATGAAAGGATATAAGATAAATAATGGCTAAAAAATCCGATTATTCAAATGACGATATTTTGATGCTGGAAGGTGCCGACAGGGTAAGAAAAAGACCTGCGGTTATTTTCGGTTCTAACGGTATTGCCGGCTGTGAGCATTCTATTTTTGAAATTCTGTCAAACTCCATTGACGAAGCCAGAGAGGGTCACGGTGATAAAATTATCGTGACGAAATTCTCTGACGGCTCCGTCGAGGTGCAGGACTTCGGCAGAGGTATTCCTGTCGGCTACAATGAAAAATATGACCGCTATAACTGGGAACTTGTTTTCTGTGAGCTTTATGCCGGCGGTAAGTATAAGACAAATTCGGGCGGCAGCTATGAATATTCTCTCGGTCTTAACGGTCTTGGTCTTTGTGCCACACAGTTCGCCAGTGAATATATGGATGCTGAAATCAAAAGCGGCGGTGAAAGACACACTCTTCACTTCGAAAAGGGTAATAACATAGGCGGTCTTATAAGTGAGCCTTACTCAAAGAAAGATACGGGTACCCGTATAAAATGGAAGCCTGATACTGAGGTTTTCACTGATATAGATGTATCTCTCGAATATTTCCAGCAGGTAATGCAGAGACAGGCTATAGTAAACCCCAAGGTCAGATTTGAGCTTAAAAATCAGATTAAGGGCGGATTTGAAACCTTCTCTTACTACTATGAAAACGGTATCAGTGACTATGTAAAAGAGATAGCGGGGGAGGATGCCATTTCTTCTGTTCAGTTCTGGCAGGCTGACAGACAGGGTAAGGACAGAGAGGATTTACCTGAGTACAAGGTTAAGCTCAATGTAGCACTTACCTTCTCTAACAAAAAACAGCTTATCGAATATTACCATAACTCGAGCTTTCTCGAATTCGGCGGCTCACCAGACAAGGCCGTAACCAACGCCCTCGTAGCACAGATTGATGCTTATCTGAAGCAGACAGGTAAATACTCAAAGAGCGACAGTAAGATAAAATTCCAGGACATTTCCGACTGTCTTATTCTTGTTTCTTCTTCTTTCTCTACGGAAACATCTTATCTCAATCAGACAAAAAAGGCTATCACTAATAAATTCATTCAGGAGGCTATGACGGAGTTCCTGCGCCATCAGATGGAGGTTTACTTCATCGAAAATAAGATGGAAGCAGACAAGATTGCCGATCAGGTGCTTATAAATATGCGTAGCCGTGTCAAGGCAGAAGCGGCAAGAATCAATATCAAAAAGACTCTTGCTTCCTCAAATGATATGGCAAACCGTGTGCAGAAATTCGTTGACTGCCGCAGTAAGGATATTGACAAGCGTGAGCTGTTTATAGTGGAGGGTGACTCTGCTCTCGGTGCCTGTAAGCAGGCGAGAGATTCGGAATTCCAGGCTATTATTCCCGTAAGAGGTAAAATTCTCAACTGCCTTAAATCCGAATACGACAAGATTTTCAAAAGCGAAATCATCACTGACCTTCTTAAGGTTTTAGGCTGCGGTGTAGAAGTACATTCTAAGGCTATGAAGAATATGTCAACCTTCAGTCTTGATAATCTTCGTTGGAGTAAAATCATCATCTGTACCGACGCTGACGTTGACGGTTATCAGATAAGAACCCTTATTCTTACTATGATTTACCGTCTCGTTCCCACACTTATAAAAGAGGGCAAGGTATTTATCGCCGAGTCACCTCTTTATGAAATAACCTGCGGTAACGAAACCTGGTTCGCTTACACGGAAAAGGAAAAATCCGATGCCATAGAAGAAATCGGAAACCGCAAATATACTATTCAGCGCTCAAAGGGTCTCGGTGAGAACGATGCTGATATGATGAATCTTACTACTATGAATCCCAATACCAGAAGACTTATCAAAATTGACCCGACCGATGCGGCTCTTACCGCTGAAAAATTTGACCTTCTTTTAGGCGACAACCTTACAGGCAGAAAAGATTATATTGCAAACTACGGACATCTTTACATCGATATGACGGACGTCAGTTGATTTTAGTGAGGTAAAAAAATGGCACGAAAAAAGATAACTAAAAAACAGGATGACGGTGACCTTCTTAAAAATACCCATATAGCCAATGCGGGTGAAATGATTGAACAGCACATCACCGACACTCTTGAAATAAACTATATGCCCTACGCAATGAGCGTTATTCTTTCGAGAGCAATTCCCGAAATTGACGGCTTCAAGCCCTCACACAGAAAACTTTTATACACTATGTATAAAATGGGGCTTCTTACAGGGGGCAGAACCAAATCTGCTAACATTGTCGGTCAGACCATGCGACTCAATCCTCACGGTGATGCGGCTATTTATGAAACGATGGTACGTCTTTCAAAGGGTAATGAAGCACTCCTTAATCCTTTTGTTGACTCAAAGGGTAACTTCGGTAAGGCATATTCACGTGATATGCATTATGCTGCTGCCCGTTATACTGAGGCGAAGCTGGACGGCATCTGTAACGAGCTTTTCCGTGAAATTGACAAGGACACCATTGACTTTGTTGATAACTACGACAGTACAATGAAGGAGCCTACACTTCTTCCCGTAACCTTTCCGTCGATTTTAGCCAATACTAATCTCGGTATCGCTGTAGGTATGGCATCTTCCATCTGCTCCTTTAATCTTAAAGAGCTTTGCGAAACTACCATTGAGCTTATAAAAAATCTTGACCACAACTGCATTGAGACTATGCCTGCTCCCGATTTTGTAGGTGGCGGCACCATCGTCTATAACCGTGATGAGATGGAAGAGATTTACCGTACAGGTCGCGGTGGTATCAAGGTGCGTGCAAAGTATGTTTACGACAAAGAGTTCAACTGCATCGACATCAAGGAAATTCCTCCCACAACCACAGCTGAGGCTATCATCGATAAAATCATCGAAAGAGTTAAAGCGGGTTCAATCAAAGAAATTACCGACGTACGTGACGAAACCGACAAGAACGGTCTGAAAATCACTATCGACCTTAAACGAGGCACTGACGCTGATAAGCTGATGCAGAAGCTTTATAAGCTCACACCCTTAGAGGATTCCTTCTCCTGTAACTTCAATGTTCTCGTTGACGGTTATCCCCGAGTTATGGGCGTCAAGGATATTCTTATCGAATGGATTCGTTTCAGAGGCAGATGCGTCAGAAGAAGAGTGCAGTTCGACCTTAATAAAGCTGAGGCGAGACTTCACCTTTTAAGAGGTCTCGAGAAAATCCTTCTCGACATCGACAAGGCTATCGCTATCATCAGAAAAACCGAGGAAGAGGCAGAGGTTGTTCCAAATCTTATGATTGGCTTTGGCATCGATGAAATTCAGGCTGAATATGTGGCTGAAATCAAGCTCCGCCACCTGAACAGAGAGTACATTCTCAAACGCCTTAAAGATATTGAAAACCTCGAAAACACTATCAAGGATATGAAGGAAATCCTTGATTCTAAGGCAAAAATCAAAAAGATTATCATAGGCGAGCTTACGGATGTAATCAAAAAATACAGTAAGGAACGTAAGACTGACCTTTATTATGTAACCGATGAGGACAGCGCAGAATACGTGGAAGAAATTCCCGATTACGCCGTAAATCTCTTCCTTACAAAGGGCGGATATTTCAAAAAAATCACTCCGCTTTCACTTCGTATGGGCGGCGAGCATAAGTTCAAGGAAAACGATGAAATTTTCCAGAGCTTTGAAACTACTAATAATAATGACCTTCTCTTCTTTACTGATAAGTGTCAGGTTTATAAGGCTAAGGTTTCCGATTTCGCTGATTCTAAGGCAAGTGTTTTAGGTGAATATATTCCCTCTAAACTCGAAATGGATGAAGGGGAGAATGTCATATATATGGTTGTTACCAATGACTATAAGGGTTATATGATGTTCTTCTTTGATAACGGTAAAACCGCCAAGGTTACTCTTTCCTCCTATGCCACAAAGACAAACCGTAAAAAGCTCATAAAGGCTTACAGTGATAAATCACCTCTGGCTTCGATTATGTATCTTCCCGAGGATAAAGAGATAGTTCTTGAAACTACAGGCGGCAGATGCCTTCTTATTGATACGTCTGTAATTTCGCCCAAGGCTATGAAGGATACACAGGGTGTAGGCTGTATTACACTCAAGAAAAATCAGAAGCTTTCTCTTGTTCGTGATTATGTACAGGGTGAATTTGTGAAACCGTCAAGATATAAGGCTAAAAATCTTCCCTCGGCTGGTGCCGTAATCAGTAATGAAGATGTTATGAAAAAGAATAATATTACATTCGAAGGCTTTGAATAATTAAGCTAAAAACCGACAGTGTAGAGTTAAATCTCAGCTGTCGGTTTTCAATTTATCCTAATTCAATTTCAATAGTATCGTGCTGACTTAAAAACGTGTAATAGCTGCTGCCCTGATAGCCGTCATAGCCTGTGGAAAGACTCGTATAATACTGACCGCAGAACTTTAATCCGTCCTTATTGTAAATGCCTAATGTAAATGAGTTATATTCACCGGGGCGTCTGAACCTTGCTGAACCGTTTGTAACATACAGATTCTCTCCGTCCCATTTTACATCACCTGTGGAGTACATATAAATTGATGTTCCCGGGTAAAGTGTGTTACCGTCGGAATCTTCGTACTTTCCGTCTTCAGAATGGGCATCAACCGTAAATTCTTCTCTGAATCCTCCTTTTCCGTCGGGAAGATAAACTGAAAATCTCTCATTGATATTTTCGTGATAATGGTTAATCACCATAAAATTCTCACCAATGTATCCGAAGGATGATTCCTGCCCATCTTTTTCCGACAGGGTGATTTTTGATTTTTCTTTATAGCTTTCAGCATCGATAACCGTCAGGAAAGTTTTATTTTCTTTTTGGGAAATCATATAAAGGTCTTTTTTGTCCGCGCTTAATTGAAGCTGCTGTACTTCCTCTTTTTCATCCACAGGAAAAATATTTTTCATGCTTTCACAGTCGAAGATAAGCTTGTTGTCATATTCACTGTGTGAATAGGGGAGTCGGTAAATTCCGTAGCCGCCTGGTATTTCACTTGTGTCTGCGATGCCTCCGAATCTTGTCTTATTACGGAAAAAGATGAAGCACTCCTTATCGGTTACTACGCTTTCGGCACTGAAGTTAAATTCGTCCAGCTCTCTTTCTCCGTCATTACCCCAAGAGCCCGTCTGGAGTATATTTCTGTTTTCGTCGATAAGCACACTTACAACGACTTCGTGACTTTCAATTACAGGTATTCTGAAAAAATTGCTTAATGCTTCCACTAATTCTTTTTCCTTTTCATCCATAATGTGTGTAGTATTAATTATGGATGTATCAAGTGAAAAAGCACCGTCAGGAAAGTGTCCGTCTATTATAATCGGATAGTACTCGAGATAATCGGTAAGTTTGATATTCCTTTCTAATTCTTCATAAGGCTCAGCTTCTTCGACAAGCTCACGGTATGCTTTGTTCAGCCCCAGGTTATCTGCATAATTGAGATTTGTTGAACCGTAATGCAGTCCTGAATAGAGAGTGAAGCTACTGTTATCGTTGTATTCTCGCTTGATGCGGTTTTTGTGTATAGAGAAATCTGTTTCTGTTTTACCGTCTCCTATGCTGTATTTTATATTCCAAAGAAGATTTTCAAGGTACTGCATATTTACATTTATAGCTACATTTTCGGCAAAGGATTTATCGCCGTAAATATGACTTTCGGTTATAATAACATTATCCTTTTCTTTGTTAGTTTCAGCGAAAACCAAGATATAAAGTGAAAGAGAAAGTATTAAAACTGCGATAAACAGCGCTAATGTCTTACGCATAATCATTCCTCCTTACCGCTTAAAATATCGATAGCCTTGCTTACACGGTCGCTGTGGTAGTTATAGGTAGATTTGATATAGTCTACGAGATTGCTTCCTTCTTCCTGAAGTTCGAGGGTGTTTTTGTCACCGACGATGTGACCGCCGTGAATAAGTATGGCTCTGCCGATAAAATCGGACACCTCTTCGATGAGATGGGTTGAGAGAATGACGGTTTCATTTTCGTCTAAAATACCCGAAAGCACTTTATAGAAGTCTTCTCTGTTGAAAATATCATTACCTGCGAAAGGCTCATCCATAAGGATATAATCCGCTCCCTGGGAAAGAGCTAAAATAACCTCGAACTGATTTTTCTGACCTGTAGAAAAGTTCTTTATTTTTTTGCTTTTATCGAGACTGAAAAATTCCATAAGTGCATCGAACCTTTTTTCGGAAAAAGTCGGAAAGTGCGATTTATAAAATTCTTTATGTCCTTTTGCATTAAGGTCAGGGAAGAATGAGTGTTCACTTGTAGCGAAGGAAATTTTCCCTATGTTTTTATTAGTAATTTTTTCTCCGTCAAGTGTAATCTGACCGTCATGTTTTATAAAGCCTAAAATTGACTTCATAAGTGTTGTTTTACCTGCGCCGTTTTCACCGAAGAGACCTACTATTTCGCCACGGGGAAAGGTCAGGCTAACATTATCGAGAGCGGTTTTGCCGGAATATTTTTTAGTAAGATTCTTTATTTCAATCATAATATTTTTCCTCCGTAAAGTATTTGTGTCCACAGTCTTTCCCATTGGTCGGGAAAGAGACACTCAGCGGGTGTTTTCGTCATATAGTAGCGGTAAAATATCAGCATAAGAGAAACTGAAAGTATTACGCTTAAGGTAATGCCGGCTAAAGGTACGGAAATACATCTTATGTGCAGTTCATTTTTATCAGGCAGTCTTTTCATTGTGTAAATACTTTTGCTGTCTCTGTAATGATAAATATAGTGGTACAGAATCAGAACGATAAAAGCGAAAACCGCAATAGCGAAGCCGTCGAAAGTACCGTCAATTATTTCGTAAAATTCAGTCATTTTTCTGCCGATTTTTAAAACTCTTTGTCCGTATTCAATATCGAACAGTCGGTTATATTCTCTCATATAAGCCTGAAAGAAAAGTAATGCACGGCAGATTCCTACAGCTATGGCTGAGATAAATATCCATATTTCAGTTTCTGCCTTAAAGCCTACAGGTATTATTTTTCTGATTTTATCTGTCATAAGCCTGTTCCTCCGTTGAAATTACTGCTATCATACAGCCTACTACGAAAAGGCACATACCGATGATAACCAGCTCATAAGTCATTTCTGTCCACTCAGTGGCGAAATTAATCAGTATTACAGGTATGAGGAGAATTGTTCCGACAGGAACTCTTTTCCTTCTCATAAGGTAGGAAAAGTATGCTGTAGAAAAACCGAGGGTAAGTATCATAATTAAATTACTGATATATTTGAAGATATCATCCATAGGCATAAATGCGTGTAATATTTCGCTTCTGTAAAAGGCAAGAAAAACGGTCTGATTGCTGATTAATCCGTCAAATCCGTATTCGTGGCCTGCAGCAAAATTAACATATATCAGGCAGAAAGTGTAGAAAAAAACAGCCTGAAGCATCATAAAAATACCGTAAACAGCTGTACCGTAAACACCCTGACAAAGAAAAACTTTTTTCTCGTTTATATTAAGTCTTCGCAGAGTATAGCCCTGTTTGTCTGAAAATTCACAACCCATAAGACAAAGAATAAGAGTAATCAGAATAAACCCTGAAGCTAAAATTATCAGAAGTAGTGAGTGATCGCTTAAAATATTTTCGATGCCGAGCAGATAATTATTTCCTGTTCCGTCACTAAACTCGTTTTTTATTACATTATCAGACTTGAGATTGTGAATGAACAAGGCGCTTTCCGCTCCTGCAAGTAATAAAATCAGAGCGAAAATTTTACCGAAACTTCTCTTAACAAAAAGTGAAAACACAGATAAATAATTTCTCATTTTAATCTTCCTCCTTCCAGAATCTTTCTATCAGACTGAAAGCCTCTTGCTTGCTGATGCCTATTTGCTTTAAAGTGCTAACGGCATTACGTGCATCGGTTTCCAGCAAATCCGTTCTTATTTGATTTCTCATTTTTTCATTAAGAACTATGAGGCTTTTGGCGCCTGAGTGAGACTGAATTATTCCTTCGTCTTCCAGAATTTTGTAGGCCTTCTGTACAGTATTGGGATTCACGCCTAAAAGTGAAGAGAGAACTCTTCGTGAGGGCATTTCGTCATCGGGATGGATGGACCCCGACGAAATTTCACGTTTTATGTACAGAACTATCTGCTGATAAATCGGTCCGTCGCCGGGAACGAATCTTTCGAATGAAACCAAAAGCATACACCGCCTTTCTAAAAAAAAAGTGTATTAATCGATTAATACGGTTTACAACTGTATTATACACATAGTACAGTTTCTTTGTCAATAGTTTTTTAATAAAAAATAAAACTCCCTCACTTTCATGTTCGGGAACCTTGCTCTAATATACAATAAAACCCCTCTGTCTCTGTTGAAACAAAGGGGGGATCTATGATTGCACAGGACTTTCTCCGTACAACCGACGGAGAAGCCACAAACGCAATCGACTTATCCGCTGATTATATTATGTGAGATGTTTTTTGGTTTATATATGGAAAAATATGTTATTTTAACCTTTTTACCATCATCTGTGCTGCTTTATAAATGTCGCCGCAGCCGAGGGTTATGATAATGTCACCGCTTTTTGCATTGGCTAAAACGTGATCACAGACCTCCTCAAAGGTGTTAAACCACACACTGCCGGGAATTTTATCGGCGAGGTCTTTTGTGTATATGCCGATGGTATTGACTTCTCTTGAACCCATAATTTCTGTCATAACACATTTGTCAGGTATCTGTAAAACTCTTACGAAATCGTCGAAGAGAATAGATGTTCTCGAGTAGGTAAAGGGCTGGAACACCGCCCATACAGTGTTATAACCCATTTTCATAACAGCCTCAAGAGTAACCTTAAGCTCGTTAGGATGGTGTGCATAGTCATCTGCTATGGTGATACCGTCGATTTCGCCTAAAATCTCGAAGCGTCTGCCTGCACCTGAAAAGGCTGCAATGCCTTTTTCGCACTCCTCGGGAGTACAGCCTGCATTGATTGCGGCAGCGAAAGCGGCTAAAGAATTAAGTATGTTATGTTCACCGGGGATATTAAGCTTAAGATGAGCAATTTTTTCGCCTTTACTCATTACATCGAATTCTGCAAAAGAACCGCGGTTATATGTGATATTTGCGGGGTAATAGTCGCTTTCGTCTGTTTTGCCGAAGGTGATTTTTTTTCTGTTTACATTAGCCACAGCTTTGACCGATTCAGGGTCGCTGTTATTATAGATGAGGGTACTGGAGGTAAGAGTTGCAAACTTTTCAAAAGACTTGATGATATTGTCAAGATTTTTGAAGTACTCGAGATGGTCCTCATCCACATTCAGAATGACTGCCACATCGGGGGAGAGGTCGTGATAATGGTCACAGTATTCACAGGCTTCACAGACAAAGGTTTCATTTTTGCCTACTCTTGCGTGGCTGTCAATGAGAGGAAGTCTGCCGCCGATGAGTGCCGAAGGATCCTTATCAGCCATAGTAAGGACCTGTGTGAGCATAGCGGTTACTGTGGTTTTTCCGTGAGTACCGCAGATGCTGATGCAGTTATTGTATTTACGTGTAATCGCACCGAAAATCTTACTTCTTTCGAAGCAGGGGATACCGCTTTCTTTAGCAGCCACCAGCTCGGGGTTATCCTTAAGAATGGCGGCAGTATAGATTATCATTTCTGCACCGATGATATTCTCAGCCTTCTGGCCTAAAACTACATCCATACCCAATGAACGGAGCTTGATTATATTGTCACCTGTATTATTGTCGGAGCCTGTAACGGTATAACCCCAGCTGTGTAGAATTTCAGCAATCGGGCACATACCCGAACCGCCGATACCGATGAAATGTATTCTCTTTACTTCTTCTAATAATTTATCTATTTCGTACATTTTAAGCACCTCACGTCATTATATCACCTTATATTATATTGCATCAGCGAAAAATAGTAAACACTTTTGAGCAAATTAACAATAAAAAATTTCAGACATATTATGGTGTATATCATACTATCGGGAGGTTACTATGAAAAGCATCATAATAATCGGCGGAGATAAAAGACAGATTGAAATGAAAAATATCTTATCACAGCAAGATTACAGATGCACACATATAAATTCCTCTGACAAAATTGAAAACGGTGTAAAAATCAATAAGGGAAATATAATTATTCTGCCAGTTCCGATAAGTAAGGATAGAGAAACGGTTTATTCCTCTGAAAGCAGGTTCTTTTTAATGCTCAATGAGGTTTTAAGTAAACTTGATCATACGAACTTTTTATTAGGCGGAGGTTTCTCGCAAACAGTCAAGGCTTATCTTGATACAAATAAGATACCTTATCTGGATTATCTTGACTGTGAAGAGTTTGTTATTTATAATGCATATCTCACAGGACTCGGAGCAGTCAGACTGCTGTACGAAAACACCTGTGAGGATATCAGAGACAGTAAAGTCCTGGTTACGGGTTTTGGCAGAGTGTCAAAATACACAGCAAAGGCGCTGAAACAGGCAGGATGTGAGGTTTACGTATGCGCAAGAAATCAAAATCAGCTCGCCGATGCGGAATGTATGGGATACAGGATAATAAATTTTGATAAAGTGAATACATTTCTCTATCTTTTTGATTATATTTTCAATACAGTTCCCGTAAATATTTTTTCTTTTGAAGATGTAAGTCATATCAAGGGAAAATACTTTGAACTGGCATCAGCACCCTTCGGTGTCAAAAAGGAATATTTTTCAGACAGAGAAAGCAGATATATTTTTGGCGGTGCTTTGCCGGGAAGGTATCTTCCGTATTCGGCAGCTGAAAAGCTGTCAGAAATAACTGTAAAACATATAAATTTACGAAATGGGGGAGATTGATGAAAAAACTTACCTTTGGTTATGCTCTTACGGGTTCTTTCTGTACATTTGAAAGAACTCTGACACAGATGGAATATATACTGTCTGAAGGGATAGATATTATACCGATAATGTCCTTCAATGCTTCAAAAATTGATACACGCTTCGGAAAAGCGGCTGATTTTATCGACACTATAGAAACTATGACGGGTAAAAAAGTAATCAGAACTCTGGAGGATGCGGAGCCTATCGGACCGAAGAAAATGACAGACCTTATGATTGTTCTGCCGTGTACAGGCAACACTCTGGCAAAACTCGCTGCAGGAATTTATGATACTCCCGTAACTCTTGCCGTAAAATCTCATCTGCGCAATCAGAAGCCTGTTTTAATCGGTGTTTCTACTAATGATGCGCTTTCGTCCTCGGCAAAGAATATCGGTGCACTGCTGAATTACAAAAATTACTATTTTATTCCTATGAGACAGGATGATTTTATCAATAAGCCGTATTCAATTGTATGCGATTTCGAAAGGGTACTTGAGTCGGCTCTTTATGCTCTGGACGGTAAACAATTAGAGCCTATGATATTTTAAAAAAATATATCTTGACAGAGAAAAAACAGTAATGTTAAAATGTTATTGTTAAAGGAGGGAATGAATATGAAACTTTATATCAAGCAGAAAGTTTTTTCCTGGAAGGATAAATTCAAAGTTTTCGATGAACAGGGAAGAGAGAAATATTATATTGAGGGCGAATTCATTTCACTGGGTAAGAAATTGCATATTTATGATTTGCAAGGGGAAGAAGTTGCTTTTATAGCACAGAAGGTATTCAGTTTCCTGCCGAGATATTTTGTGTATATTAACGGTGCGGAGATTGCTGAAATTGTCAAGCAGTTCTCTTTCTTCAGACCAAAATACACCATTGAAGGTCTCGGGTGGGAGATTAACGGTGATTTTTTTGCGCACGATTACTATATAAGTCAGAACGGCAGAAATATTGTTAATATAAATAAACAGTGGATGACATGGGGCGACTGTTATGAGCTTGACATTGCGGATGAAAGTGATGAGATAGTTGCTCTCGGAGTAGTTCTGGCTATTGACTGTGTTATGGCGGCACAGGCAGCAGCTGCCGCATCTTCATCAAACTAAACAATCAAAACCACCGGTGAAACCGGTGGTTTGCTCACCCCTATAAGGGGTTATAAC
>JAZNMU010000033.1:0-22867 GCA_045579865.1 Acutalibacteraceae bacterium | reverse complement strand
CCGTCTCTTGAACCCAGGGAGTTGGGTCTAGTCATTGTCTTCCTAAGACCGCTTGGCCTCCGACTTCTCGAAAAAACTCTCACAGAAAAGAAATCCGTTCTCACTGCCGAAGAGGGTATGGACCTTCTCCACGACGTCAGAATCACCGGTACCGATCCTGACGAAAAAGGCAGGGTTTATTCCACACAGTGGTCCGCACTTTATAACCTCACAAATCCCTCTCTCAGTCTTTGCGCCGATATGAACTATGACGATGTTTATGTCTACGAGGTGAAATAACTCCCATAAACCAAAAACTGCAGTCTGTTATTTCGCAGACTGCAGTAATTTTTTTATCTTTTATCTCATCGGCGGACTATGGAGAAATAAAGCTTGTCTTTTCCGCTGAATTTACCTGTGTAGGTGACAGTAACTCTGTATCTGCCTGTCTTTTTTCTTCCCTTCGAATAGGAAAGAGTGTAGTCTGTACCCTCACGGAGAGTGTTTCCGTTGGTATCCTTCACGGTTACATCGGGAGTTTTCACCTTTCCGTCGTAGGTGTATTCTGTGTCAGAAAGCATAGCGGATGCGATTTCATAAATTCTGCTTTTCTTCCATACGGCATAAAGAGTGGTGTTTTCAACAGGCTTAATAACGGAGCCTGAAAGAAAGCTTGCCCTCTTGGCCTTTTTTGTCTCTGACCAGCCGAGGAATTTATATCCGATACGGTCAGGAGTTTTTGAGGAAATTTTATGGGTATTGCCCTCTTCGACAGCAGTATTTTTCGGGTCATTCCATCCGCCGTTGGCATCGTAGAAAACGCTGTGCTTGGATTCGCTCTTCCACTTCTGATTTTTCGAACCTCTGTAGGTTTCCACAGACAGCTTACCAGTTTTTTTATCCGAGGCAAGACAAAGAGTAGGATTATATACATTTCTGATTACATAAGCGCCCTGAATTTTCTGTACTCTCCATCTGCAGTCATCCTTTTCGCCGTTTTTGAAAAGACTTATCTTTGCACCGTTTCTCGTTTTACCCTCTTCGAAGATAGCGCCTACATTCTTTGATGCAGAAAGCGGAGAAATTGTGTAGCCTATTTCAGCTTCGTCGAAGGTGAAAAGCTGACTTTCAGCGTTAAGGGATTTCAGACGACGGGTAGCTATTTCCGTGCTGTTTTTTGCGGTGAGATAACTACCGCTGTAGGCATTTTTCAGACGGTAATTGGTATCGGTCATTTCCGTAAACATTGACTCACTGCGGAAGGTGGGACGGATGACTCCCCAGTATCTGGCAAAGGAGCCTGAGCGTCGGATGGGGAAACCGTTAAGGTAGCCTTTTTCGATGATTTCCACATACATACCTGTCCATTTCTGATGGTAGTATTTACCGTCACCGCCGTAAATAGCCGCATGACCGTTACCGCCCGTACCGCCTGTCCAGATAAGTATGTCACCCTTTTTGAGGTTTTTCTCACCCTTGATACGCTTCCAGCCGAAGCCTTCAGGCAGAGTGTTATATGCATATTCACAGGCGTTACCCGAGGGAAGATAACCTGTCAGAACCTGATAATAATCCTTAATGAAAGCGATGCACTGACCGTCACCGCGCTTAGTGCCTACGGTGGAATCAAGCCACTCCATAGCTTCGCTTACGGTGAGATAAGAAGTCTTTGACGCGGCATTGGCAGTAAAAGATGCAGAGGATACTGCAGAAAAAAACAGGACAAGCGTAATCATCGAAAGAAAAATTTTCTGAAGTGATTTTCTCATTTTTACCTCCGTAAAAAATGTGTTTTATGATAAATACTTAACTATATATTGTATAGTGCCGAAAAAACCACCTAATTATAATGTAATATGGAAAAAAAGTAAAGGTCAAAGGTGTATAAACTTTCGCTGTAAAAGCACGGTAAACTATGAAAAAGTCCCTAAAAAATAAGAAAGGATGCAAAAACATCCCAAAATTCCTGTCGGGTAATTATGTCTTTCTTATATGTCTTTATATTTCCTCGGAAGGCAAAAAGCAATCGTGCGGAGACGATTGCCGGATTTCTTACCATATAAACAGAAAGCGACTACAGTAAGCTTTTCCTTTTCTCACAAAAAATGCCGTACACCTGAGCGTACGACATTTTCATATCTGTTATTCTATTGTGGAGAAAATATCCTCGAAATCCTCTTCGCTTTCTTCGTAGTTTTCCTCATTCTCTTCTTTGTGCTCTTCCTCTTTCTTCGTCCTGAGAGCCAAAGTAAAGAGAAGAACAATTATCAGAGAAATTACTGCCGCAGCGGCAACTACGATAATATAATTATCCGTAAGGAAGCTGATGATACCTCCGCGACCGCTATAGGTAAGATAAACTACGCCCTTACAGTCGTCACGGGAAACGAGAGCGCGTCCTCCGTCCTTTTCCGTAACATAGAGAACCTCGCCGTCATCCTTGGTTATGCTGTCGATACGTCTGCCGAACTCAAAGGTTTTGCTTGCATAGTCCACATAGGCGAAAACCTCGCCGTCCTCAGCGTATTTCTTTTCGGTTATGACGAGCTCGCCCTCAGGCAGACCGAGGTCCGAATAATCCTCGTATGTGGTAAACACATAGTATTTTTCAGAAATGAGCTTACCTGTGTTAACAGCGACTACTGTTTTGAACACTGTGGCAAGAGCACCTACACTTATCACTGCCACCAGAATCAGACTGAGAAGAATCTTGAGGAAGGTATGCTTACCTTTTGCCTTTTTTTCAGCAGGTTCCTTTTCTTCTTCGCTGCCTTTTTCTTCCTCGTCCTTTATCCACTCGGGAGTATAATTTTCAGGGAAGTCAAAATCGTCTTTTTCCTCGGCAGAAGCATCTTCCTGAGTTATCTCTTCATAAACAGGAGCTTCAGGTTCCCGGTAATCGGTTTCTGCCGCGCTGTCAAAAGGGAGCTCTTCTTCCTTTACGGGCTGCTCCTGCGGGATTTCCTCCTGCGGTGCAGTCTTTTCTTTTTTTCTGAGCTTCTTTTTTTCTTTTCTTGACAGCTTCTTTTCCGCAGGGACTTCATCCTCCTCATCGGACATTATTTTCATATATTCGTCCATAAGCTCGTCACGGCTGGGCTTTTCCGACTCCTTTACCGCCGTCTCTTCATCGGAAGATATTTCACTTTCGATTTCATACTCCTTCTTCACCGCTTCGGGAGAAAGAACGGTCATCTGAGGCTTTGCTTTTACGGGCTCCTTCTCAGTCTGTGCGGAAAAGCGTGCAATAAACTCACTTACACTGTCTGTAATTTCCTCAGACAGCTTTTCTTCCGCAGTGCCTGTCTCCGTATTTTCCTCATTCAGCTGTACTGAAAAAGAAGAGAAGCTGTCTTCACCCTTTTCCAGCAGTGATGAACTCTTTTTTATGGCCTTTTCCGCCGCCATGGTTTTATCAAAAATGCTGTTAAGCTCATCCAGGCTTTTAGGTCTGTAACCTGCCATCATATCACTTCCTTACCTTGTTTACAAAATTCCCTTTAGTTGGCGAGTATAATCCATACCTTATCAGTAAGCGTTCTTTTCGAGTATAACATTTATCATATCGTTGATGCTTTTAAGGTTTTTCATAACTGTGGTATTGTCGGTTCTGAGCTCCACGGATTTTTCCATAGCCTGACGGACGATTCCCTTGGATTTTTCGTGAGCGGCTTCAATGATTTCATTGGCTCTTTTATCTGCATCAACTTTAATTTTTGCAACAGTTTTGCTCAGCTCCTCGAATACCTTTTCGATAACCTCGCTGTGATTATTTTCCTCGATGGTAAAATATATTCCCAGCTCCTGCATTTCATTTTTAAGCTGTTCGAATTTTCTTTCGTTTTCTTCACCCCAGGCGATTGCATTCGCATATTCCTGCTGGAGCATTTCAATATATTTATTTACTTCTTCTATGCTGTAACCGTTTGCTTCGGTGGTAAAATTAACTGCTGCCATAATCTTTACTCCTTCACGTCAAATTAATCTTATTCAGCATTAATTATACTCTAAGAAAAAGCAAATTTCAACACAGTTAACACAATATTTATATTAAAATTTTTACTCCACCGTAACGCTTTTCGCAAGGTTCTTCGGCTTATCAATATCACAGCCTCTTTTTTCTGCAGTGTAGTAGCTTAAAAGCTGAAGTGCCACCGCCTGTAAAAGGCAGGAAAACTCATCGGCTGTATCGGGAATAAAAAGAACATTTTCCTCATCGGAAAGCTCCTTTGCATATTTCTCTCCCGCCAGAACCAGAACTTTCGCACCTCTGGCTTTAACCTCCTTTATATTAGCGAAGGTTTTCGGGAAAAGTCTCTCCTCACAGCAGAGAGCCACTACGGGAGTCCCCTTTTCCAGCAGAGAAATGGTGCCGTGCTTGAGCTCGCCTGCAGGATAAGCGCCTGTGTTTATATAGCTTATCTCCTTCATTTTCAGACTTCCCTCCATAGCCGCCGCATAATCGCTTCCTCTGCCGATAAACCAGCCCTCATCACTGCCGTCGAAAAGAGAACTGAAATACTCCGCCTTATCTCTTCTGTCGATGATACTCTGCACCTTTCCGGGAATCAGCTTCAGCTGAGAGAAAAGCCTGTCACGGTCACTGCGCTTTATCTGCCACCTTTCGTGAGCGAAGCAGAGAGCGAAAACATACAGAGCTATAAGCTGTGCCGTATAAGCCTTAGTGGTGGCCACTGCTATCTCAGGTCCCGCCTCGGTATAAATAACACTGTCACTTTCCCGTGCTATGGAGCTGCCTCTGACATTTACGACAGACAGGGTTTTCGCCTTTTTTTCTTTGGCTTTTATGAGTGCGGCCAGTGTGTCCGCCGTCTCTCCGCTCTGACTGATAAAAATGCAAAGTGTTTTACTGTCCAGAGGTACATTTCCGTAGCGGAATTCGGAGGCCGTTTCGGCAATACAAGTAATATTTGCAAGTCTCTGAGTAAGTATCTTTCCTGCAAGACCTGCATGGTAAGCGGAGCCGCAGCCTACGAAGCAGATTTTCTGTAAGGCAAAAAAGCTTTTTTTCAGTTCGTCAAGCTCAGGTAAAAAAGTCCCCTCCGGTGCAAGAGAGCGGAGAGTCTTTTCGAGTACCTGGGGCTGTTCGAAAATCTCTTTCAGCATAAAATGAGGGAAGTCTCCCTTGTCGGCTGTCTGCTCGGGAATATCCGCTTTTTCGGCTGTTTTACTTATCTTTTTTCCGTCAGTGCCGTAAAAATGTATACCGCCTCTGTCTGCTACGGCTGTTTCGTTTTCTTCCAGAGTGAAAATATACTTCGTATAAGGCAGAAGCGCTATTGTGTCCGAAGAAAAGAACCTTCCCGAAGCGCTTTCGCCGCAAAGAAGCGGACTCCCCTTACGCATACCGTAAATCACATCGGGAAAATCTCTGCAAATAACGCACAGAGCATAGGAACCCTCGAGAGCTCTTCGGCACTTTTCCAGAGCTGAAAGCACATCGCCCTCATAGTATTTTTCTAAAAGATTGGCGATAACCTCTGTGTCCGTACTGCTTTTAAAGGTGAAGCCTTCACTGAGAAGCTCCTTTTTCAGAGCAAGATAGTTTTCAATTATACCGTTATGAACTATGGTAAAAATCCCCGACATACTGCTGTGAGGATGAGAATTAATGTCATCGGGCTCACCGTGAGTTGCCCAGCGGGTATGCCCTATACCGCATTTTGCAGTTAAATCTATGCCCGACAGCTTATTTTTAAGGTCCTCTATCCTGCCTGAGGTTTTCACGGTTATTACCTCACCCTTTTCCGAAACGGCTATACCCGACGAGTCATAGCCTCTGTATTCCAGATGTTCAAGTCCTCTTATGAGATAGGGGACGGCGTTATTTTTACCCACATAGCCTATTATTCCGCACATAAAAAATCTCCTTTCGGTAAAAATCCTTTTACTTTTTATTATTTTATGTTATAATAGGCTCAAATATTGATTGAGATTAATTTTACGGAGTAAATTATGGAATATTTTTTATATGCTACAGCAGGTCTGCTTCTTTTATCGGTAATACTTTTCACCTTAGCCGAAGCAAAAGCCTGTAAGGGTAATGCCAAAGGCAAAAAGGACTTCCTTCTCATTTTAGGCTGCAGAGTAAGAGAAAATGAAGCCGAGGAAACTCTGCGTATGCGTGCAGAAAGAGCGGCGGACTACCTTAAAGAATATCCTGACACAGTAGCTATAGCCTGCGGAGGTATTGTCCACAGTGACCAGTATATCAGTGAGGCACAGGCTATTGAGGAAATTCTTATCTCAAAGGGCATAGAAAAGAAAAGAATTATTCGTGAAGATAAATCCACAACCACTGTGGAAAACTTCAGAAATGCTAAAAAGATAATCGGAGACGGTGAACATTCTCTTGCCCTTCTTTCAAGTGACTTTCACCTTATGAGAGCGAATCTCATCACAAAAAAAGCGGGTCTTATCTGCGAAACGGTCTCTGCCCCCTCTCCGAAAAAGGAAAAAGCGAAGAACTATATAAGAGAATTTTTAGCCCTCATTATCTTTATCATAGGAGGAAAATAAAATGTCAAAGGTAAATATGCAGGCCTACAAGGTAAGCGAAATCATTTTCAATAATAAAGTCAACGGCAAGGTACAGCTGAAGCTCAGCAACAAAATCTCACATAACGTGAAGTACAGCAGTAACGGCACCTGTGAGGCAGTTATGACCGTGGAGGTCTTTGATAAGGAGAATAAGGATGTCCTTAATGCAAAGGTTACCGTCAACGGAGTTTTCACTGTGGATAAAGAGATAGAGAAGGAATTCGTTCACGTGGAAACCTTCAAGGAGCTTTTCCCCTTCGCCAAGGCTCTCGTAACCACTGTTTCCGCCAATGCGGGAGTACCGCCCATTATCGTAAAGAATATAGACATCGAAAAACAGGAAATTTACCGTTTTGAAATGAACGGAAGAAATGAGTGAGGTGTAATTTATGTCAGAGCTTCTGAATCAGCTTAAGGATGATGAACTTGATTTCACCGTGCGCTTTACGGATACGGACGGCATAAGCGGTGTCTATGAATTTCTGGATATAGTCCTTTATAAAGAAAATGAATATGTCATCGTGGAGCCCGAGGACGGCGACGGCTATGTGGACATTTTCCGCATAATCATAACTGACGGTAAAGAAGAATACGAAAGAGAAACGGACGATAATGCCCTCGAAGAAATCTTTGAGATATTCAGAAAGAAAAACGAGGACGAATTCGACTTTGAATAATTAATATAAAACAAAAAGGATGTGTCGCAATATACGGTTGATTTTACACAAGTGCAAAATGCAGAGTGCAGAGTGCAGAATTGTGGTCGCGGATTTGCTGTGATGCAAGCTTTTACCATTGTTACCGCAGAATTAACCGTGCGACAAAAAGAAAAGAGCAATTATAATTATTTATCTGTATGGTTTGTGTTTGTTGTTTTGGCGGTGTAAAGTTGCATTTTACTGATAACCTTACACGGATATAATTCGGAACGCAGTGACCCTTCATTCTGCATTTTGCATTCTGCATTTTATGAGTCTTTTGATTCCAAACTCCCGCCTTGTACGAAATCAACCGTATATGTGTACAGAGCCAACAAAAAAATCCGCTGTATCGGCACTTAGCCTTTACAGCGGTCTTTTCTTTTTATCTGAGTTTTTTCAGCTTTCCGTGAGAATAAATACCCACCGAAAGGAAAAGAATAACGAAGCAGTGGATTATAACCTCGATGTAAAGGTCAGTGGGTATCGGTGCTTTTGTCAGCACAAGCATAAAGAATAAAAGGCAGATAGAATCAAAAGCATACAGACAGAGTCCTGCCTTTAAAAATTTCGCATCCCTGAGACAGAGAACCGTCACAAGAATGTAAAGAACAAAAAATACGGCAGTGACACCGTAGGAAAGACCTTTTCCCACATCTCCTGCGAGGCCGTGCTTAAGCATCATTTCGGGAAGCGACAGACTGAAATGAAAATCGAAATTTCCCGTTATGAAATAACGTATGACATAAATTATACCCAGCACACCCGCCAGCGAAAGTGCCGTAAAAGCGGATTTTACATTAGTTTCGTGCTTTTTGATTATATCTTCTTTAGTGAAATTTTTGTTCATAGTTCTCTCCTTACCAGCTGAATTTAGTCAGCTTACCCTCGCATAAAAGATTCGGGTAGCCCCACTGACGCAGAATTTCATAGGTGACGATGGCGGCTGTATTTGAAAGGTTCAGGCTTCTCGCATCGTCCACCATAGGAATACGCAGAGAGGTCTCCTCATTATTTTTCAGCAGCTCCTCAGGAAGTCCTGCATCCTCTCTGCCGAAAAGTATAAATGTATTATCTGGGAAGGAAACATCGGAAAAAATGTGTCTTCCCTTAGTGGTGAGAAAGAAGAAATTTCCGCCTTTATTTTTTTCGAAAAAGTCGTCAAGACCTTCGTAGTAGGTTATGTCGAGCATATGCCAGTAGTCAAGACCTGCTCTTTTGAGTTTTTTATCGTCAACAGTAAATCCCATAGGCTTTACAAGGTGAAGAGATGCACCCGTAGCGGCACAGGTACGGGCTATGTTGCCTGTATTCTGAGGGATCTGCGGTTCGACGAGAACGATGTTTATGTGAGACATAGTATGCTCCTTTAGTTTTTTACTGCTGAGATTATATCATACTTTGCTTTAAAAAGAAATAAGGAAAGAAAAATTTTCATCTTATAATAAAATTTTTGCAGGATAAAATATAACTGTCCCGAAAGGACAAAAAAAAGAACAGTTTTGAAAAAGAGGGATATAATGAAAAAGAACAGTCTTATGACAGGCATCGGAATAGGTATGGCTGTAGGCGGTGCCACAGCATTCATCAGGGGTGCCTGGAAGGGCAGCGGTATGAAGCGCAGTATGAAAAAGAATATGAACAAGGCTATGAAATCCGCCGAAGGAATAATTTCGGACATCGGATATATGTTCAGGTAAAACGGCATCACTGCCGTTTTATCCTGTATGCAGAACTGTACATAAAGGAGGAATACTATATGAAAAAACACATCTTTCTCGTTATAGCCTTAGCTTTAACATTCATTCTGTGCGGATGTGCTATGGAGGATAACGACCTGACATCCCAAGTTGAATCAACGTCACAGGGGGGCTCATCCTCTCAGCAGGAGTCCTCTTCCTCACAGGAGGCGGCGCCGAAAATTAACTCTTCCACCGTTATCGACGAAGAAAACCTTCCCGAAGAGACAGAAATGATAATTTTCGGTAAAAGGGGTGCGGACACGCCCACAGGCTTTTCATCCCTTCCGAAAATATCCTATCCCGTAACCAAAAAGCCCGAGGGCATTTCGGACAAAAAGCTTTCTCACTCCCACGGTCCCGCTTCAGGCGGAAAAGCTCACTTTACGGTGGAGGAATTTCAGGACACCTTCGACAAATACGGCGCCCTTACTTTAGACAGAAAAAGTGAAGAAAAGGTGCTGTATCTCACATTTGACTGCGGTTATGAATACGAAAACCTTACTGCCCGTGTCCTCGATGTACTGAAGGATAAGCAGGTGAAGGCTACCTTTTTCTGCACTCTTGACCACATTGAAAAGGAAAAAGACCTTATAAGCCGTATGATAAAGGAAGGACACATCGTCGGCAACCATTCGGATACTCATCCGTCTTTTGCAGAAATTTCCCGCGAGCAGATGATAAAGGAAATCGAAAATACTGAAAACTATCTGCGTGAAAACTTCGGCTACTCAGCACGGTATTTCCGCTTTCCTGCAGGCGAGTACACGGAAAATGCACTCGATGCGGTGAAAAGCATAGGCTATATGAGCGTGTTCTGGTCCGTGGCCTACGATGACTGGCAGACAGATAATGTCAGAGGTAAGGACTATGCCATAGAAAAGGTTATGTCGAGACTTCATCCCGGTGCTGTCATTCTTCTTCACAGTGTGTCGAAGGATAACGCCGACGCTCTCGGTGAAATCATCGACAAAGCAAGAGCAGAGGGCTATGTATTCAGAAATCTGGATGAATACGAAGGCTGACTCATAAAATGCAAAATGCAAAATGCAAAATGCAGAATGAAGGGTCACTGCGTTCCGGATTATATCCGTGTAAGGTTATCAGTAAAATGTAACTTTACACCGCCAAAACAACAAACACAAACTATACAGATAAACAATTATAATCGCTCTTTACTTTTCACCGCACGGTTAACTCTGCGGTAACAAAGATAAAAGTTTATATCACGGTAAATCCGCGACCACAATTTTGCATTTTGCATTTGTGAAAAATCAACCGTATATTGCGACACAGCAAAAAAAACGCTGTAAAGCCATCTGAGCCTTACAGCGCTTCTATTTATTTTACCTTTACCTTGACTGTCTTCGAATAGCTTCCGTAAACTCTTTCTCCGTTTACGGTTTTATATGCTCTTACTCTGACATAGTAGTTTTTCTTTGATTTGAGATTTTTAAGGGTAACAGAGGTTTTACTTCCTTTTTTCAGAGTTACCTTCTTATTATTCATCATTCCGTCATTACGTGCGTAAACTGCCACGTAGCCCTTGGCACCGCTTATCTTATCCCAGCTTACGGTAATTTTCCCTTTGTCCGCTACTGCCTTTATAACAGGCTTTGCCATAAGAGTGGAAGCGGCTTTTTTACTGCTGAAAACACCCTTACCGTAGTCGCTGACCGCTCTTACACGGAAATAATATTTTTTATTGGCAGAAAGATTTTTAACCGTGCAGGAGTTCTTTTTAACCGTCGAATAAGCCTTCCATTTTTTACCGTCAGTGCTTATCTGAACCTCATATTTCTGAGCCGTTTCGATGGCTGTCCATTTGAGTTTCAGGGATTTCTCCGTAACGGAAACCGCCCTCAGATTTTTCACTTTGCCGGGAAGAGTAAAGGACGACACCTTACAGTTGTCACCTCTGTAAATGTTTCCGTTTTCCGAAACATAGGGTCTTACGGCGAATTTATACTTTTTACCGGGAGAGAGATTTTTCACGGTACAGGATGTGCCTTTTACTGTGTCAAGGTCTTCATAGCTGTCCTTTTTTGCATTGTAGAGTCTGACTATGTAACCGTCCACGCCCTCTACTGCCTTCCAGGAAAGCTTTACCGAGCTTTTGCCGGGCTCGGCAGTGACGGTCATCTTAGGCAGATTGATCTTAAAGCTGAGAGTTTTGCTTCCCCTGTAGCCCTTTTCCTTTACGCCCGTGAGAATTATTTTACCTGTTCCCGGGTATTTGTCGTTCATATAGGCTACGGTATAGTGGACACCTGACTCAAGCACACTGTCACCGAAGCGTACGGTCAGTGCAGGTCTTATACTTTTGCCCGAGTAATTGAAGCTGTCTTTGTACTCGAAGGTACACGAGGAAAGATTAACCGTATCTCTGTATCTGAAGCTTTCCACATAATCGCTCTTATGCTTTTCGACGAAATCGTTGCAGTCGGTAGAAAGGTCAGGGTCCGTGAAAAGATAACCGTTATAGGTACCGCTCTTAGATCTTACCACGTTGCACAGGTCTGCCGTGTACCACGTACCGTTCACATAAACCTGACTCCAGGCGTGGTTTGCCTCCATATTGACAGGTACGATAGCGGGAATCCCCGCCGCATTACACAGGTCCTTGAAAGCATTGGCATAGCCGCCGCAGACCGTGAGGCCCACATTCAGAGCATATCTCGGGTCGTTGGTGTAGCCCGTAAGAATAAGATAGGTGGCGTTTTCGTCCAGCCATTTAAGGAAAAACTGTGCCATCTCCATATTGCTGTCGCACTCCTGCTGTGCCTGTCTCACCAGTGATAGGAGCTTATCGTCATAATCTTTTCCGTACTTATCCTTTTCGCTGCCGTTGAGATAAAGGTTGAAGTTGGCGCTGAAATACTCTCCTCCGCTATAGGAGGTAACGCTCATCATAAGCTTATTGTGGCGGCTCCACTCAGTAAAGAAGTTGCCGAACTTTTTCTTTACCAGACTCAGCTCATCGAAAAATTTCTGAAAATCACTTCCGTAGGGCTTGTGGGTAAAGAAAAATTTAATGTTTACTCTGCAGTAATCCTCCACAGGCTCACCCATAAGAGACTCGGCGATTCCGCTTATAATCTCATACATTTTTTCTTCGGAGGGATCCCGTTTTTCATATTCAAGATAAACGACTCCCTCAGCGGTTTTCACATAAGAAGCGGAATAATCGGAAAGTCTGCTTTTAACCTCGCTGTCAGGCATTGCAGCCTGTGAATCAAAGGACAGACAGAAAGTAAAAAGTATAAGAGTAAAAAGGGTAAGTATTACTTTTTTCATTATTCCACTTCCTTTCGTTTTTTTCGGATAATTATTCTATCTCCATTCCCGCATAAGCATTAAGCTCGGGGCCTGCTATGTTACCGCTCAGATATTCATAATATCCCTGCGCGCCGACCATAGCCGCATTGTCTCCGCAGAGTGAAAGCTCGGGAAGATAGAGCTTCCAGCCGTTTCTTCTGCACATAGCTTCAATATCGGCTCTGAGAACTGAATTGGCAGAAACACCGCCCGCTAAAACGAGAGTCTTATGCCCGAAGTCCTTCATTGCCTTTTCCGTGTTTTTGCAAAGACAGGAGCTGACGCTTTTCATAAAGGAAGCGCCAAGGTCTTTTTCGTTGATTTCCTCACCCTTCTGCTTTGCGTTATGTATGATATTGATAACCGAGGTTTTAAGTCCCGAAAAGCTGAAATCATAGGGAGCATTTTCCACCTTCGGTGTAGGAAACTTATAGGCTGTACTGTCTCCGTCTTTGGCGAGCCTGTCCAGATTAAGACCGCCCGGGTATGGAATACCCATAGTTCTCGCCGCCTTATCCAGAGCCTCACCTGCCGCATCATCCCTCGTTCTGCCGATTATGTTAAAATCGGTATAATCCTTCACCTCTGCCATAAGAGTGTTACCGCCGCTTACCACAAGACAGAAGAAGGGCGGCTTAAGCTCCTTATGGGTGATGTAGTTTGCGGCGATGTGCGAGCGCAGATGGTGCACGGGCACGAGGGGAATATTTCTCGAATAGGAAAGACTTTTCGCATAGTTCACACCTACCAGGAGTGCGCCGATAAGCCCCGGAGCATAGGTAACGGCTATGGCGTCAATGTCCGAAAGGTCACACTCTGCATCCTCCAGAGCCTTTTTCGTAACGGAGGATATGGCCTCAGCGTGTCTTCGTGAGGCTATTTCAGGTACCACACCGCCGTAAATTTTATGTTCTGCCACCTGTGAAGCGACCACGTTTGAGAGTACCTCCCGGCCGTTTTCGACCACACTTGCGGCGGTTTCGTCACATGAAGATTCGATTGCTAAAATTTTCATATTATCACCTTAAATACTTAGTCATTATCAGTGCATTTTCTGTAGGAGAAGAATAGAAATTTTTCCTTTCGCCCATTCTTTCATAGCCTTCGCTTTCATAAAGAGCTATAGCGCCTTCGTTGCTTACCCTTACCTCGAGGCTTATAAAAGAGCAGTTTTTTTCTTTCGCTCTTGCCTCAGCGTGACGCAGTAAAAATCTGCCGATGCCCTGCCTTCTTTCAGCACCGCTTACGGCTACATTCGCTATATAGCATTCATCGAGGATGCAGTGCATTCCCATATATCCGACTACCCTTCCGTCCTTTTTTGCCGTGAAGAAAACCGCGTTTTCATTGTTAAGCTCTTCGCCGAGGCCCTTTTCAGTCCACGGTGAAGAAAAACATTCTCTTTCGAGGGCAGCGATAAAGTGAATATCATCTTTGGTCATAATCTGTGCTGATAATTCCATCTGTTTTCTCTTTCCGATTTCATATTAGAATTCAGTGTATATCCGTCTATTATATATAATACTGTTTTTTTATATAAAAGTAAATATTATTTATTGCCAATTTATTACCATTTTGTTTACATAATGAAGTATCGGCAATAAAATCTTTTATTTTTCTTTTTTGTAATTAAAACCAACTTTCAATGATATATAATAATTCTGTACCTATAAAAAGGAGGTAAAAATTATGAAAAAACTTTTAGCAGTATTTTTATCAGTAATCTGTATTTTTTCCTGTTTTGCACTTCCCGCAAATGCAGCAGGCGCAGTAGGTGTGGTAGGTGAACTCGCCGAAAAATTCTTTGAGGGATTTTTTGATGTTGAGTTGGAGGAGGATACCCCCATCGGTTACGGTGTCATATATGAGATCGACGTTCTTCAGGGCGTAAGTGTTGTTTATAAGCCCAGTCCCTCCATCAGTTTCGAAAATCCCGGTACATACACCATCACCAACGACACTCCCCTCTCTATTGACTACGAATTCGTATGCTGGGAGGACACCAAGGGTAAAACCTACTATGCCGGTGATAAAATCTATGTAGACGGCATGATTACTCTTTACGCAGTGTGGGTAGAAAAAAATGACAATGACTTAAAAGTTGCCAGAATTATCAAAACTACCTTCGAAGCATTCAAAAGACTCATCGGCAAATTCCTCGGCATTTATGAAATTATTCTTAACTTCGAGCCCGACTTACCCGAAAAAGGCGTTTACGATCTGGAACTCAAGCAGATGTATTACGAAGACAATGATTTCGCTATTTATGAGGATAATGAAAGAATTCTCCTGTACATCGATTCTTACAATATATACTTTGACGGCAGAATGTCCCGTCTTACTAACGAAGAAATCGAAGCAAACGGATATACTGCAAAAATTTATTTATGCACCGGTTGGCATCCCACCACACAGCTTCCCGAAAATCCCAGTGAAACCTATGAAGTTCCTTATCTCTTTGCTGAAGAGCAGGGCTCAGGCTCAAGCGACCTGGTTATCATCAAGCCCGGCAGCATCCTTTCCGATTATCTCAGCACTAACAGCGCAGATAAAGTTTATATGGTAGTGACAATCGAAGAGTCTCTCTACTCATCAACCACTCCCGAAAACGGACTTACACATAACGAAAGATATAATCCCGTTTCCTGCGTATTCACTGTCACAAAATAATAAAATCATCAAAATCAAGGGGCTGTTGCACTTTTGTGCAACAGCCCGTTCTGGCACCCTCTGCGGGAATCGAACCCACATCTAACCCTTAGGAGGGGTTTATTCTATCCATTGAACTAAGAAGGCATATATTGAAGTAATAAGTAATAGTGAACAGTGAAGAAGTTCTACTAATTTTAACACCCTTTACTTTTAAAGTCAACCTTTTTTATGGACTTTGCCTTTATTATGTGTTAAAATAAATTTATGCAAAGGAGGAATTTAAAATGAATGAAACCAATTCTTATAATATTCTCAGACAGTATATAACCTCTGATGAAATACTGCTTTGGCAAGGCAGACCGGAAAAAAGCGGAAACCTTTTAACCAAGGGTGACATTTTTCTTATACCCTTCGGCATTATGTGGACGGGCTTCACTCTTTTCTGGGAGATTTCCGCGCTCAGAAGCGGTGCAGGTCTTTTCTTCGCACTCTGGGGAATTCCGTTTATCGGTGCGGGTATTTATCTGCTTATCGGCAGATTTATCCACAAGGCATATCTCCGCGACAAAACCTTCTACGCCGTAACCAATAAAAGAATAATCATCAAAGCGGGAAGCAAATTAAAAATCCTTGACGGCAAAATGCTTCCGCCTATGGATATAGAAATACATAAAAACGGCAACGGTTCTATTTACTTTATCGAAGAAATTTATTACAACCGCCGACGCTCACAGACATACACCGTACTTGAAAATCTTCACGACTATGTTCAGGCACAGAATGCCATAAGCGCTATGGACAGATGACAGATAATATATATACGAAAAGAGGCTGTTCACCTGAACAGCCTCTTGATTTTTTAATAGTATTCTTTACCGTTAAGATATCTCCAGGCGGCAACATACTTGGTTGAAGCTCTGGGTGTGTGACTTCTGATATCGAGAAACATTCTGTCGTCAACAAGGAAGAGTGTTTCCTTAGAAGCCAGTGAGGACTGCTTGACTTTATTAACGGGCATTACTATTGTCTTGTCCTCCATTGCGATTTCAAATCTGTCCTTATAAAGGCTGAGAGTAGCATTTTCAGAGATAATTTCATCTTCATCCACCTTTACCAGACGAACTATCTGTCCGCCCTCAGAGAAGATAAGCTCACCCTTTTCCGCAGAAAGAAGCTTTTCCTTCCACTGCTTTCTCTGCCACATATCCCAGTCGTAAACATTATCGTAAACCACATCGTCACCGTGGAAGAAGCCGTCCGCCTTCATAGTGTAAACGGCGCCGCAGTCACACTTAAGGTCGTCGCCCGAACTATGAAGAGTGCCTACCTGACCGCATTTCGGACACATATAGAGAATTCTTTCCACACATTCGGCTAAATTTTCGCCTTCATAGGAAAGAGGATTCCTTTTCTGCTCCTCATAAACATTCACGCGGATGTCACGGCGGATAAGCTCGTTAATTTCGTCAACAGTCATCTTTGACAGTTCTTCAGGTGAATATTCACCTACGAAATGACCGATGATGGGGCCTTTTCTTGATTTGTTTGCCCAACGTGGGCTTCTGAGATATCCGCCCACATACTTATATGTGATAAGTGCACAGCCTGATTCTTTTACGAGCTTACCTGTGTTTTCGGAGAAATAGCCTGTCTGGCCGTTAAGAGACATAGCACCTTCAGCGAAAAGGCCTACAGGAATGCCCGCCTTGAGATTTGCCTTGATGTCATTCATAAGGTATTCTGAGGGCTTATCTCTGTATTTGACGATAACACCGCCGAAAAGCTTGAACGCCCAACCGAGACTCATTCTGAGAGTATGATCACTTGCAATAAATCTTATGTATTTATTGAGTGCTGCCATCATATAACCGGGATCTGCAGCTTCTGTATGGTTGCCGATAAGAAGAAAGGTCTTATGCTTCGGCTTATAGTATTCAAGATGAACGTTATTATCCTTAATAACCTTGTCCTTGAGAAGGGCAATGATGGTCTTCATGGCGAAGCAGTTAAAATAATAACCGCTGCCGAGTTTTGTTACCTTTTTGCTCATTTCGCCATAGCCTCCTCTGCGGCTGCTTCCTCCTCGAGAGTGTGATATGCCACCTTACCTACGAGAGTTTTGGGAAGCTCATCCTTAAAAATAATTTCCTTCGGTCTTTCGAATACGTCGAGATATTCCTTACAGTATGAGAGAATCTTTTCCTTGGTTTCGTCATTTGCCTCGAAGCCGTTTTTAAGAGCGATATACGCTCTTACTCTCTGCATTTTATAGGGATCCTTTACACCGATAACGCAGGAGCAGTCTACTGCCTCGTGCTTGTCAAGAATATTTTCAATGTGTGAAGGGTATACATTATAGCCGCTTGTAACAATGAGTCTCTTCATTCTCTGTTTGAAGTAAACGAAGCCTTCCTCGTCCATTGAACCCATATCGCCTGTAAAGAGCCAGGTGGTGCCGTTTTCGTCCTTACGCATAGTCTTTGCGTTTTCCTCCTCAGCCTTCATATAGCCAAGCATAAGAGTGGGACCTGTGAGGATGATTTCGCCCATCTCGCCTGCAGGAAGCTCATTAAAGGTACCCGGCTCAACGATTCTGTACTGCATATCTCTGAGAGGCACACCGATACTGCCGAGCTTTGAGCGGTCAACGGGAGTTACACAGGAAGCGGTAACACATTCAGTAAGTCCGTAGCCTTCTCTTATCTGAAGATTTGCGTTGTGCTCCTTAAAGAAAGCATCAGCTCTCTTTTTAAGCTCGGGACTTAAAGCATCGCCGCCGCTGAATACACCGATAAGGAATGAGAGGTCTGCGCCCTTGAATACATCAACCTTGAGAAGTGCTTCATAAAGAGTAGGAACACCTGCTATGAAATTAGGCTTGTTTTTAAGAACAGCCTTGGCGTAGCTTTCCTTTGTAAACTGGGGAATAAGAATGGAAAGAGCGCCGTTTTCGAGAACGGTATGAATGCCTATACCCAGACCGAAGCCGTGGAAAACAGGCATAACTGAAAGGAACTTACAGCCGTAGTCCAGGTTACAGCCTGAAATTTCAGCCACCTGCATACCGAGAGCATTGAAGTTGAAGTCGGTAAGCTGGATACCCTTGGGAGTACCGCTGGTTCCGCCGCTGTAAAGAATTACTGCGGTCTTTTCCTTGCTGAATTCTACGGCAGGAAGTGTTGCATTCTTGCCTGTCTTTACGAAATCAGCCCATACCATATCTTTTTCTCTGGTAGGGAATTTAAGATTCTCTTTGTTTTTGAAATATTTGTAAGCTACACTCTTTATAAAAGGAAGCTCATTCTGAATTCTTGCAGTAAGAATAACAACGTCTCTTTCAGCCTCATCCACAGCCTTGAGAACCTTCTCATAAAACTGGTCGAGGGTGAGAATCATCTTGCTTTCCGAGTAATCAAGATAGAAGGTGATATTTTTCTGTGAGGAGAGGGGATGCACCATATTTGCTATGGCACCGATTCTGTTAAGAGCATAAAGGCAAATAATAGCCTGAGGAGTATTGGGCATACAGATGGTTACAACATCGTCCTTCTTAATGCCGTAGTTTATGAATGCTTTTGCAGCGTCCTCGATTTTTTCGACGAGCTTTTCATATGTAGTGATTTTTCCCATAAAGTCTAAAGCGGGAGCCTGAGGTACTCTTTTAGCTGAAAGCTCTATAGCACCGAACATGGTGGTTTCAGGATAGGGGTGACTTACGGGAGTAAAGTCAATCTGAGGTAATTTCATTTTATTTTCCTTCCGAATTTGAAATTTATATATATAAAGTAATTGTTACGTCATAATAATCTGTGGCACAAATGCCTTTCTCTTTGCTGACTTGCCTCCTTTGTGCTTCTTTTTTGCCGACGGTTTACAGGGATTAAAGAGAAGAAAATCCGCTGTAAAAGTACACCTTCTTCACAGAGAGCGTACCTGTCCATCTTATAACACAAATGTAAGTTTATCATTATTGAAAGTCAATGTCAAATAAAAGAATTAAAGTTAATTAAATTTTACATATATGTAAAATAATATAGGTTTTTACGGTATTTTTTGTTAACTATTTTGTTACAAAGGAATTACTTTTAAGGTTTGTATATTGTTTTTAATGAGGTGCCGTGGTATAATCTTGTTAATCTGTAACACCGGTTCTTCATTTATATAAACCAAAGGAGAAAATAAATGACTTCCAAAAAACGAAAATATAAAAATCCGAAAGCCCTGCCAACAATATTTTTAGCCGTGTTCTGTGCCATAATGGTATCCACAGTGGCTTTCGTTCTTATCCTTTCCACAGGAAAAATCGAGGGAACCACACCTGTCCCCACCACTGTCGCCGAAACCACCACTGAGGCTGTACCTCAGGGCCCTTACAAGGTAAGTACCGTTACTCTCGGCTCAGCAGGCGATGTGCTTTTGCACATTCCGATACTTAACAGCTCAAAAAAGAGTGACGGAACCTATAATTTCGATAAAATTTTCACTTATGTCACTTCACAGATAAAGGACTGCGACTACTTCGTGGCAAACCTGGAAACCACCCTGGCAGGTACGGAAAACGGCAGAAAATACACAGGCTTCCCCTGCTTCAATTCCCCCGATGCCATTCTCTCTTCTCTCAAAAAGGCAGGCGTAGACTGTCTTCTCACTGCCAATAACCACACCTATGACACAGGAGCTCACGGTGTGAAGCGCACCCTGGAAAAGGTAAAGGAAAGCGGCTTCGACAATGTGGGAACAAGACAGGCAGAGACAGACAAAAAATATCTTGTCAAAGACATAAAGGGTATTAAGCTCGGTATAGCCTGCTACACCTATGAAACCGAAAACGCCAACGGTAAAGCCCTTAACGGCATCCTCGTAGGAAGCGAAACAGCAAAGCTCATTAACTCCTTCGACTACACAAATATCAGTAAATTCTACGAAGAAATCGGTGCCGACCTTACTGATATGAAAAGCGAAGGTGCCGAGGTTACCGTGGTATATCTTCACTGGGGTAACGAATATCAGCTCACTCCCGACTCCCATCAGAAGGAAATAGCACAAAAGCTCTGCGATATGGGCGTAGATGTGATTATCGGCGGACATCCCCACGTGGTACAGCCTGTGGACCTTATCACCTCCGCCGATGGCACACATAAAACTGTCTGCGTTTATTCTGTTGGTAATATGGTCTCAAATCAGAGAAGAAACCTTATGGGTCTCAAGACAGGTCACACGGAGGACGGACTTATTTTTAAGGTGACAATCTCAAAATACAGCGACGGCACCGTTCTGGTGGAAAAAGTAAAATCTGTTCCTACCTGGGTACACCTCTATTCGGGGACCTATAATGTGGTACCCCTTGTGAAAAGTCTCGACTCGAAAGCCGCTGACTTAGGTCTTACGAAAAGCGGTACAGGCCTTTCTCTCGCCAAAGGCTCCTACGAAAGAACTATGGAGCTGGTAAAGGAAGGGACAAGCAAGTGCAATAAATACCTTTCATCAGTTCCGAAGCCTGATGAGGCAGCTACAACATCAGTAACACAATAAACGTAGATACACGGTGTGCCGTGTCCCCTAAGAAACTCACACGGAGAAAATTTCAATGAAGCCTTTACAAAAACTCGCCAAAACAGACAAAACAGTGCCACTCACCCTGGCGCTGTCCTTTGCTGTGCCTGCGACAGTACTTCTCATCTGCTTTGCTGTCTGTGACATCGCTCCCTTCGGTGACCGCACCCTCTGCTCTATGGACGGCTACTCCCAGTATTACCCGATGCTTATGACTATGACCGATGCGGTAAAAAACGGTGAGCCCTTCTATTCATGGAACGGTGCTTTAGGCTTTAATCTGTGGGCACAGAGCGGATACTACACAAACAGTCCTCTGTGGCTTCCCCTGTATTTTATACCCCACTCATTTCAGGTAAGCTATATCAATCTCTCTATTCTTTTCCGTCTTTCTCTCGCAGGTCTTTTCCTTTGCTTTTATTTTATAAAAACGCATAAAGCTATTTCCTACAGAAAATCTGTTTTTCTCTTCCCTGCCCTATCTCTTGCCTGGGCACTGAGCGGATATATGACCGCCTTTATGAATCAGATTATGTGGACTGATGTGGTGGTGCTTCTCCCCCTCGTTATACTCGGAATAGAGTATATAAAGGATAAACGCAGTCCTCTCCTTTACATTATTTCACTTTTCATATCCATCGTTTCCTGCTTTTACATTTCCTTTATGGTGTGTATTTTTTCAGTGCTGTGGTTTTTATTCCTTATGTTCAGAGAACGGATTTTATGGCAAGAAAGAATTAAATGCGCCGCAAACTTCGGCATCTCCTCTCTTTTAGCTGGCGGAATGAGTGCAGTAGTAATCCTTCCCATATATAAAGCACTCTCCCTTACCAAGGCAAGCGATTTAGGCTTCGGCGGAGTTTTAGAGCTTAACTATAATCTGAAGGATTTTCTTCTGAGGCTTCTCCCCTTTCAGGAAACCTCTCTGGAATATGACCTTCCCAATGTTTACTGTACGGTAACGGTCTTTATTCTTTTCTTTTTGTTCATTTTCTCAAAAAAGTTCACCCGCCGTCACAGGGCTGCCGCCTTTGTTTTCGTGACCTTTATGTTCCTTTCTATGTGCGTAAACCTCGGTGAATTCATCTGGCACGGCTTCCATTATCCTAATCAGCTCCCTGCCAGACAGAGCTTCCTGGTTATCTTTCTTATGCTGACTATTGCCGGAGAATATCTTGCCGTGAGCGAAATAAAAAAGAAAAACTTTTATACCGTCATCGGTCTTATTTGCGCAGGTGCCGTACTCAATTTCTCCGTTCAGTTTTCCCGTGATGTTTGGACCTCGAGAGTAAACTCTCTGCAAAAATACGAATCGGTTATGGAAAACTTCACTGCTCTCGACGACGAAGACACCTTCGCACGAATGGAATGGACAGACGTGAAAAAGAACAACTACCCTCAGCAGTACGGCTACAAGGGTATCAGCTACTATTCCTCCACCATGTCGGGCGATGCTTACGACTTCTTTCAGCAGACAGGAATGGACAGATATGCTAAAAATGTCAGTGTCCGCTATAAGCAGTCGGATATTCTTAATACCCTTTTCTCCGTTAAATACATTATGTCGGGTGAGCACGGAGACAAGATAACAGAAAATGAAAAGACTCTTTCTCTCGGCTTTGTCTGCTCTGAGTCGGTTTATATCTTCGAGCCTTCACAGATAAAAAAGCCTGAGCTGGGTCAGCAGCTTTTATGGGACTGCCTCTGCGATAAAAGCTTCACCTCCTTCAGTGAAGGCTATTCTATCCTGTCGGAAAATCAGCTTGATATTACTCTCTTTGACACAGACTATATAGAGGGCACCCTTAAAAGCGACAGAAACGGCGTTTTCTTCACCTCCGTTCCCTATGATGAAGGTTGGGAAATTTTCATTGACGGTGAAAAGGCGGAAACAAAAAAAGCGGCAGGCTTTTTCCTTTCCTGCCCCATAGAAGAGGGCGACCACGAAATCACCCTTAAATACACGGTACCCGGAATAAAGGCAGGTGCGGTTATATCCTTGCTTTCGCTTCTGGCGGCAATATGTTGGATTCTTATTGAACGCAAAGTGCTGAGCGCTAAACGCAAAACGGAGGGATAAGGCTTCGGATAAAATAAAGTTTACACCGCAAAAAACAAAAATCACTTATAATCTACTCTTTTCCTTTTACCGTACACCTTTCTCTGCGGAGAAAACATAAATATTTCATAGTGGTAAACCTGCGACCACAATTCTGCATTTTGCATTTTGCATTCTGCATTTTTTCATAAAACACCTTGCATACCATATACAAATCTGTTAAAATATACCTACAACACTATAAGGAGTGAAAATATGAGTAACATACCAAAGACCTACCAGAGCTACATTAACTGGAAGGAAAAATC
>JAZNMU010000032.1:0-13226 GCA_045579865.1 Acutalibacteraceae bacterium | reverse complement strand
TTTCTTTTAATGGTACTCCATTTTGAATGGCCTGACATATTATTCACCAATCCTTATTTTAAAATTAAGCCTATATACTTTATCACTTTTCCGTTTATTTGTCAACCTTAAAGAGTAACCCTGAAGGTAATTTCCTTAGTGCCGTTGGCTATTGCCTTTATTTTACCCTTATGTCTGTCCACTATGGCGCTGGCTATGGAAAGACCTATGCCGTAGCCTCCCGTATCTCTGGAGCGGGAGCTGTCACCGCGGTAGAAGCGGTCAAAGAGTCTGGATACGGAAGCAGGATTTACATATTCGGTAGTATTGAATACATCGAGATAGGTACCCGTTCCGTTTTTATAAAGGGAAATTTTTATGGTACCGCCATTGTTTGTATATTTGATGGCATTGTCGCAGAGAATGGAGACGAGCTGTCGGATTTCCGCTTCGTTACCGAAATATTTTATATCGGGGGAGACAGAGAAGATAAAGGTCTGTTCGTTGATTTTCGCTCTTGACTCGAAGTCGGAGGCGGTTTCGATTACCGCATTACTCAGATTGAAATTGCTTCTCTCGGAGGTGTCCTGTGCTTCATTGAGCTTGGTAAGCTCTACGAGGTTTTTAACGAGGACATTCATTCTCGAGGTCTGATTTTTTATGCTGGCTGTCCATTCGTTTTCACCACCACACATTTCCAGTACCTCCGCATCGGCAGAGATGATGGTCAGGGGTGTTTTCAGCTCGTGTCCTGCATCGGTGATGAACTGCTTCTGTTTGTGTATACTTTCCTCCACAGGCTTGAGTGCGTTTTTAGAAAGCAGGTAAATTATGGCGAGAAGAACGAAAAGAGTGACGACACTTACCGTCAGCGAAATGGAAAAGAGGGTGGCTATTTCTCTTGCTTCATTCTGGAAGTAGAGAAATACCATCATACCCCTGTCTCCGTTCCGGGTATAAAGATAACGGTAGGCATCCACTGTCCCGTAGCCCGGCTCTGTGCCGTAAATATGACAGGCGTATTCCAAAGCCTTGCTGTCGTTTACCGCAGCGATATTATCGGTGGAAATCTTCGTTACCACATTACCCTGCATTTCTACCACGAAATAACGGGTGGAGTAGGGGGTTTCGAGAGTGATTTCGAATTTGCCGAAGGGATTGAAAAGTCCGTCAATATAGTTTTTTTGTGTGTCATCGTAGCCCTTGGGCAGAACACCGTTATTGGCTGTGATTACCTGAAGGATTTCCTTCATTTTCACATCCTTCTGATAAATGCTTATGGCGTTAACCGTCAGGGTCTGCACGAGCATAAGCGAGCCCAGGGCAAACATAGTAATAACTATGAATTTAAACTGGAGTTTCTTTAACATAGGTAAGTGTCACCTTATTCCGAGATTTTTTCTAATGTATAGCCTACACCGCGCACAGCTTTGATTTCCAGGTCGGCGCCGAGGGTGGTAAGTTTTTTGCGAAGATAGGAAATATATACCCATACCACATTGATTTCCGCTTCTGTTTCGTAGCCCCATATTCTTTCCATGAACTGCTCGGTGGAAATGAGTCTGCCGGGATTTGAAAGGAGCATTTCTATCATCTGGAATTCCTTGTTGCCGAGTCTTATGGCGTTTTCGCCTACGGAAAGCTCGTAGGTGCCTCTGTCCAGGGAAAGATTTCCGAAGGAAAGAAGATTAGGTGAAAACTCCGCCTTTCTGCGGGTGATAGCTCTTATTCTCGCCATAAGCTCACCCATTGAAAAGGGCTTGGTAAGATAATCGTCGGCACCTGCGTCCAAACCTGCTATTTTGTCGTCGGTTTCAGCCTTTGCCGTGAGAATGAGAATGGGTGTGTCCACTCCCTGTTTTCTTAATTCCTTAAGTACCTCGATACCGTTTTTCTTCGGCATCATTATGTCGAGAATAATTCCGTCATAGTTTTCGCACAGACCGTAGTCGAGAGCGTCCTGTCCGTCATAGACCGCATCGACGGAATAATTGTTATGCTTGAGCACGGCACAAAGAGCCTTCGATAAATCTTTTTCATCCTCTGCCAGTAAAAGTCTCATATTAATTCCTCCTGTTTTTTTTATATTGTATCACAAAAATGTCTCATTCTTCAATCATCGGACACAATAATGATAAAAAATTTACCTTAAACTTACTAAAAAAGAGAGTCTTTTTTCTTTTTAGGCTTCATAGCATTGTATGAGGTGATTTTTTTGTTTGGGACAGTAGAATTTTATGAAAGGGAAAACAGCCTTAAGGAAAGGCTTAAGAGATTGTTTACCGGTGAGAGAATAACAGCCGAAAGGATTAATCTGCCCGAAAATGAGTTTTTTTACAGGCTTAAGGTGCCTTTACATAAGGGTAAAATACCTGAAGAAAGACTGAAAAGGTTGGCTTCATCCCTCACTGACGGATTGATTTTTCCCGACTGGTACAGGTGTGACGGAGAAATAAAGCGGTACGCTTCATCCTATTTCAGGGATATTCTGCTTTTTAATTCGGCAGTTTCACAGATAGAAAAAAGTGTTTTCAATCCTGCAGAAACTCTCATAACCGTTATAGACAAAAAAGGTGTTCTTCACAGTGAAATAAGCCGTCTTGTGAATTTCGCAGGGGAGATTAAGGTTATAACGGATAATGTGAGAGCCTATGGGAGAGAGGCAGAAAGAATAATGGGAGAGTACGGACTTTCTCTCTTTGTCAGCGATAAGCTTTCCGCCATACCCGACAGAGGGATAATTATTTCCCGTCACAGCGAAGCAGTACCCGTTTACTTCAAGGGTCTGCTCATAACGGAAGAAAAAAGGCTTCTGCCCTTTGCGAGAGTGCTGACGGGTGAGGGGATAAAAGCGAAAGGAAACTATGAGTCACTCTGTCCCGATGGGATAAATATGACGGACTTTCTTTCTGCGCTTTGCGAGGTCTGCTTTCTTAAGGAACTGAGAAAAAGCGAATACGAAAAATTAGTTGACATATCAATATGAAATGGTATAATCAAAAGGATTAATACAGAAAAAAGGAAGTGAAAAAATGACCTGTAACGAGGCAGTAGAATACATCTATTCCTTCAGAAAAATGCAGAAAAGCTCCTCTCACGAAAGAATAGAAAACCTTTTATCTCTTTTCGGCTCTCCTCATAAGAAGCTGAAATTCATTCACGTGGCAGGAACCAACGGTAAAGGCTCTTTTTCAGGAGCGATGAGCAGTATTCTGACCTGTGCAGGCTATAAGACAGGTCTTTTTACTTCACCTTATGTTATTTCCTTCGGTGAAAGAATACAGATTGACGGAAAATACATCGATGATGAAAGTCTCTGTCAAATTACAGCCGAAATAAAAGAAAAGACAGAAGCACTTCCCGAGGAAATGAAGCCTACGGTTTTCGAGTTCATCACTGTTCTTGCTATGATTTACTACGAAAGAGAAAAGTGTGATACGGTAGTTTTAGAGGCGGGTATCGGCGGCGAGCACGACAGCACTAATGTTATACCCTCTTCCGTGGCATCGGTTATTATGTCAGTTTCTCTGGATCACACGGAAATGCTCGGTGATACGGCGGAAAAGATAGCCGAAGAAAAAAGCGGTATTATCCGTAAGGGTGGCATAACCGTTTCCTATCCTTTGGACAGAGAGAAAAAATATTTCACAGGTCAGAATGAGGACGCCTTCCGTGTTATAAAGGAAAGAGCAGAAAGGGAAGGTTCAGACTTCTGTTCGCCTGATATAAAGGACCTTACTGTTATTAATAGTGATATTAACGGAACTGATTTTACCTATAAGCATCTTAGAATTCACACATCCTTACAGGGCGACCATCAGATAGCGAATATGATTACCGTAGCCGAATGTGCCCTGGCACTTAAGGAAAAAGGTGAAAGGATAACCGATGAGGATATAGAAAAGGGGATAGCCTCCTTTACGGTGCCCTGCCGTATGGAAAAGGTCAGCGATAAGCCTCTCATAATTTTAGACGGCGGACACAATGAGGGCTGTATGCTGGCACTCAGGGATATGGCGGAGAAGCATCTTAAAGGCAGAAAAATCACTGTTCTTATGGCTTCTATGAAGGACAAGGACTACAGAAAGAGCTTCAGTATCCTTCTTCCCTTATGTGAAAATGCGGTCTTTACCTGTATTGATGAAATCAGAGGCGAAAAGCCTGAGGCACTGGCAGAGTGCGGAAAGGCCTTCTGCGATAATGTGTTTTACTGTGATAATGCTGAGGATGCTTATGAAAAAGCACACTCTCTCACAGGTGAAAATGATGTGCTTTTATGCTGTGGCTCTTTTTATTTAGTCAGCGACATAAGAAAAATTATTTACGCCGACTGATTTTTACAAATTAATACTCTCTTATCCGTTATGATTATCCCATAACGGATTTTTTTATTGGAGGAAAGAAAAAATGTCTGCAAAATTAGAATATACCCGCAAAGAGCTGAGGGTTTATCTTGACGGGGAAATAGACCATCACAGCGCCTCTCTCATCAGGGCAGGAATAGACGATGCCGTAATTCTCCGCCGTCCTGAGCTTCTTGTTCTCGATTTCGGTGAGGTATCCTTTATGGACAGCTCGGCTATAGGTCTGGTTATGGGAAGATACAAGCTGATGAAAACCCACGGTGGAAAAATAAAGGTGGACAATCTGTCGCCCTCTGCTTACAGGGTTATGAAGCTGGCAGGTATCGAAAGACTGGGAGAAATCAGAGTAAAGGAGTTGGTGTAAATGAAAAGCGTAAATGAGCTGAAAATGGTTCTGGAGTCAAAGAGCGTCAATGAGGGCTTTGCCAGGGTTTCGGTGTCGGCCTTCGTGGCTTGTCTTGACCCTAATATAGAGGAGATAACCGACATAAAAACCGCAGTAAGCGAGGCGGTAACCAATTCCATAGTTCACGGCTACAGGGAAAAAGAGGGAAAAATTTACATAACCGTGAACCTTTACGACAATAATAATGTCAGAGTGAAAATCCGAGACAAGGGTATCGGCATTGAAAACATCGAGAAGGCAATGGAGCCTCTTTTCACCACCTCGAAGGGAGAAAGAGCAGGTCTCGGCTTTGCCGTTATGGAGTCTATGATGGACAGAATAAGAGTCATTTCAAAGGTCGGTAAGGGTACTACGGTTACTCTGGATAAAAAAATCCGGGGCAAAATGATATGAGGAGGATCCCGTAAGTGACCGAAAAGAAAAAATCCCGCAGTGAGCTTATAGACAGTAATTACGGCTTAGTTCATTCCTGTGCCAACCGTTTCAGGGGCAGAGGTGTGGAGTATGACGACCTGTTTCAGGCAGGATGTATAGGACTTATAAAGGCGGTGGATAACTTCGACCCGGACAGAGGCTTCGCTTTTTCCACCTATGCCGTGCCTGTGATATTAGGCGAAATAAAAAGGATTTTCCGTGACGGAGGACCGGTTAAAATCGGCAGAACACTTAAGGAAAAGTCAAGACACGCCGTCAAGACCGGCGAAGAGCTTTCCAAAGAGCTGGGCAGAGAGGCTACCATAACCGAACTGGCTGAGAGACTCGATGTTTCCGTCAGTGAGGCGGCAGAGCTTATCACTGTTTCTATGCCCACAGTATCTCTTACGAGTGAGGACGAAAAGGGGACAAGCCAGATAGATATTCCCACAGACTCTCCCGAGGAGGAAATATCCGAGCGAATCGCACTGAAAACCCTCATAGGTGCTCTGGAGGAAAGGGACAGACGGCTTATAGAGCTCAGGTACTATAAGGGAATGACACAGGTGAACACGGCAAAGGAGCTGAATATGTCACAGGTACAGGTGTCACGCAGAGAAAAAGCCATACTTATGAAAATGCGTCAGAGTATGATTTGAAATTTTAATAATTCTGTGTTATAATGCGGTCAGTATCTTGCAGATACTGACTTTGTTTTTAAAGGTGACGTAGAATGAATATATTAAAAAAATCAGTATCGCTTCTTATGGTAGCGGTAATACTTCTTTCCTTTTCCGCCTGCGGTAAAAGCTCTCCTGCTTCCTATACGGTGAAAAAAGAGGAGGGGGCCGTGGCGGTTTCTGCCGAAACGGATAACAGAGCCCTTTATGTTTCAAAAGATAAAAGCAAACTTAATCTTATTGCCAAAAGCGATATGATTGAGCTTTATTTCGATAGAGAAAACTGCTCCGTAAGTGTTTACGACACGGCTTCGGGAAAGCTCTGGTCATCTCTTCCCGAAAAGGATACGGGCGAAAAGACCTCGGCAGTCTCTCTTACGGTTATGGTTAAGGGTAACAGCTATACTCTCTCCTCACAGAGTGACAGCGTTGGCTTTTCCTCGGCTCTTTATGAGGAAAGAGAAAACGGAGTTACAGTGAATTACGGCTTCAAAAGAACCTTAGAGGACGGAACGAAGATAAATCTTTTACTGCCTGTTTCCTACACTCTGGCTGACGGTGCTCTCACCGTAGAGGCTGACTGCAGTAATCTCACAGGTGAAGGTCACGACAGTGAGGTTCCCGTTACACATATCGGTATTCTTCCCTTTTTCGGCTCTGACAGCAGGGGGGCAGAGGGCGATTATATGCTCCTTCCCGACGGATGCGGTGCCACGGTGGATACTTCCGCAAGTCCTGAGAGCTTCGAAAATATTTCTCTTACTGTTTATGAGGAGGGGAACCTTCTCGGTGCTTTCGGCAAAAAGAACGGCGACAGTGCTTTTGCTGTGCTTATTGATGAGGGCGAGGCGATTTCCTCAGTGAAGGCCCTGAAGGCTCTTTCATCGGGAGGACTTAACAGAGTTTACGCGAATTTTGAAATAACTCCCACACAGACAGATGATGAAAATGTTTATATCTGTAACGAAGGCTATAAGGGAAAAATCCGTCTCGTTTACCGTTTTCTTTCCTACGGTAATGCCGACTATACAGGTATGGCGGTGGCAGTGAGAGAGCTGCTTATCCGAAAGGGTTATCTTCTCTCGGAAAGAGAAGAGGCGGAGGGTGACTATCCCTTTAACCTCAGTGTAGTCTTTCAGAATTATGTTACCGATTCCAGGAACAGATCCCTTTCACAGACTCTTACAACTTATTCTCAGGCTCAGGAGATGCTCGACTCACTGAAGGCTAAGGGTATTGCCGATATAAATCTGAGACTCAAGGGCGTTCTTTCCGATGAAGCTCTGACAAAGGCTGAATATTCCTCGGCACCGGGCAGTAAGAAGGATTTCGAAAAGCTGATTTCTTACGGAGAAAGTGATTCAGTTACCTTTTATACTGATTCCTCTCTGATAACTTCACCTGCAGGCAAAAAGCCTTCAAACAGTGCAATTACTCCCGACGGGGAGCGACTTGCTGCAGAGGAAAAGAGCTTTCTTTCTGCTGACGGAATCGATGAAAACACCAATGCTCTGCTTTATCTTATGCGTAAAAACGGTATTCAGGGGGTGTGTATAAACGATGGATGCAAAACCCTTTACGGTGACTGCTCAGCTGAAGGCTTCTCTCTTAAAACGGATACCGCTGACATTATTTCACGGCAGACGGCCTCAGTGTCCGCTTCGGGTAAGCTGATGGTGGATACGGGTAATATATACGGAGTAAAATATGCGGATGTTATAGTCAATCTGCCTGTTACGGCGAAAATACAGGATAGAGACCTCTGCGCAAGAGTACCCTTCGTTCAGACGATTTTACACGGTCTTACGGAGTATTCCTGTGAGCCCGTAAACAGCTTCGAAAACAGTGAAAAAGCATTTCTAAAATGCATCGAATACGGGGCGATTCCCTATTATGAATGGTACGCCGCCGATATGTCAACACAGGAAAAAACCGACAAATCAAGCTATCTTAATTTTATAACCGAGGCTCAGAGTCAGTATGAGAGAGCGGCGGCAGCCTTTGAGGATCTGCGTGACGCGCGAATCACTGACCATTACAGAGTCAGAAAGAATGTTTACTACACCTGCTACGATAACAGCACGGGTATTTACGTGAACTATAATCAGGAGCCCGTTACCGTAAGCGGTGTAACGGTGGAGGGAATGAGTTTCCTCAGAGTGAACTGAATGATGAAAGGACTGTCTTTTCGGACGGTCCTTTTTTCGGCTATGATGCGGCTCGGTCGCCGCTACAGAATAAATAAAGGTAATCAGTTTTTTTACAGCTCATTTGTGTAATTTTTAAGGGGATATTAATATAAAGTTAACTTTGCCTTTTTCGCGAAAAAAAACTTAGTTATTATTGTAATTTCTCTTTTTATATGATAAAATGACTATACATATAAACTGGAGGAGTGTGCAATGAAAAGCAATATAAAAAAATCACTTCTGTTTGCTTTGACAGTGGCGGTTCTGACCGTGCTGACGGTTTTTTCCGTAAGTGCCAAAACTGTCACGAAAAATAAACTTGTTTATGAGGTAAAAGATAAGACGGCAGTTCTTATCGAGTGTAAAAGCAATGCAAAAAAAATAAAGGTACCCTCAAAGGTAGGAAAGTATAAGGTTACAGCTATTGGCGAATGGGCTTTTTCGGGTAAAGAGAGGCTTCAGAGTGTTGAGCTTCCGAAAACCGTTACCAGAATCGGCAAGGCCGCCTTCAATGAATGCGGCACTCTCAAAAAGATAGTCATCCCTTCAAAGGTAACCCGTATTTCTTCCTCGGCATTCTGGTACTGCACGAGCCTCGAAAAGGCTGTCATCCCTGCGAGCGTTACCAAGTTCGGAAAGAATGTTTTCGAGGGCTGTGATAAGCTCACTGCCTACGTGGTAAAGGGCTCCAAGGGTGAAAAATACATAAAGAAGCAAAAGAATATAACTTTGGCATACCGTTATATGACCTCTCTGAAGCTCGACGCTGAAAGCGTGATTCTTTCGGAGGGCGAAACCTACAGTCTCAGTGTTGCAAAAAAGCCGAAAAAGCTTTACAACAGTAAGGTTACCTTCTCTTCCGATAATTCGGAGGTTGTTTCTGTAAACGGTAAGGGTCTTATGACCGCCAAGGCACCGGGTACTGCAGTGATAACCTGTAAGGCAAAGGACGGAAGCGGTAAAAGGGCTGTCTGCACAGTAAGAGTAAGAGCAAAGAAGTCCAATAAGGCTGTCTCCGTGGCTCCTGTGGCTCCCGCCACTGTTACCGGGATGAAGGCAGGTTCAGTTTCCGACAGCTCCGTTACACTTTCCTGGAACTCTGTGAAGGATGCCTCGGGCTATAAGATTTATCTTGCCGATGCCGACGGAGCATACATATACAAATGGGCTACTTCATCGGCTCATGCTGAAATAAAAGGCCTGACCGCAGGCACGGAATACACCTTCGCTGTAAAAGCCTACAAAAGAAACTACTACAGCAGTACGGACAGTGTCTCTTATTCAGCTCCTGTTACGGCAAAGACTCTCCCCGGTAAGGTAAGTGTGATTACCGCAGAGGATGAACTGATTTATCCCGATAAAATGACTCTTTCCTGGAGTGCTGTGGACGGTTCAGAGGGCTACAACCTCTATATTTACGATAAAACTGAAAAGGATTATGTTCTTTATGAAAGCACGGAGGCTCTTACCTGTGAGGTTACAGGCCTCAGGTCAGACACCGTGTACCGATTCAGAATAAAGACCTACAGCGGTGAAGATAAAACCGAGGGCTCCTTCAGTGAAACCTTCTCTTTCACCACCGACTATCTTCCCTCAGAGGGATATCAGGCGGCAGAAGGCTTCATAAAGGCTCTCTCTCAGACCAAAAATCTTGAGAACTCCTTTGAGCTTTACACCAGATATGATGTTTCGGATTTCGAGGGAGTAAGCGATGAAATCAGTAGTGTAGAAGATGCTCTTTACATTAAGGAAAGAGGCAGTTATACCTTTGAAAAGGGTCAGGCTGATAAGGACGGAGAAAAGATAACCGTCAGCGATGTCATTTATCCCTACTCAGATGAAAGCAGTCTTATCCGCGGGGACATCATCAGTGATACAGTGGAGTTTGCCGAAAACGGAAGCGGATACACCGTATCATTCAGTGTTTCTTCCCGTGAGGCGGAAAACATAATTGAGCTTACGGATATTGAGAAGCTTAAGGAAGAATTCCCCGGTTTCGTACTGAATTCCTTTGAAACAGACGATGTTACCGTCAGCGCAAAAATCACCGAAGGCATTTTCGAATATCTTCAGGTAAGCGTACCCGTGAAGCTCGCATTCTTCCTCGGCGGAGAAAAATATGAAATCGCATATACGGTTTCACAGAGCTATTATTTATTCGGTTAATTATTTTCATAGGAAATAAATTTTAAAATATAAGAATGGAGGAAAAACTATGAAAAAAGTATGGTCATCCTTAGTCGCATTCATTTTCAGTGTATGCCTCATCGCAGGAACTGTAGCACCCGCTTCAGCCGCCGCAGTGAAAAAGGTATCAAACTTCAAAGCTTCCGCCACTCCCGTGGCAGTAACTCTCACCTGGAGCAAAACCTCAGGTGCCAAGGGTTATGAAATTCAGCAGAAGTCAGGCAAAAAATGGAAGAAAGTGGCTACAATCAAAAAGCAGAAAACCACAACCTACACAGTTAAAAAGCTCAAAAACGGTACTAACTATCAGTTCCGTATCTATGCTGTAAACGGCAAGAAAAAGAGCAAAGCTACTTCTGTTAAGGTAAAGACAGGCGTACAGAAGATTACAGGTGTAACAGCTGTTTCCACAGGCCTTAAGTCAGCAAAGCTTACCTGGACAAAGGGTAACGTAACAGGCTACGAAATCCAGCGTAAGGTCGGCAAAAAGTGGAAGACTGTTAAAAAGATCAAAAAGGCAAAGACTACATCTCTCAATGTAAGCAACATTTCCGCAGGTCAGAAGAACACCTTCCGTATAAGAGGTTATGTGGCAGCAAACGCTAAAAACTACTACGGTGCTTACACCACAGTAAATGTTACCACAGCTGTTGCTCCCATGAAGAGCGTTTCCGTTAAAAGCGTAACAGACAGTGCTGTAACCGTTACCTGGGCAAAGGTAAGCGGTGTATCAGGCTATCAGGTACAGAAGTATCAGGGTAACAAATGGGTCGATGTGAACACTGCTGTTAAAAACAGTGTGACACAGTACACTGTAAGCGGTCTTTCCGCCTTCGCAAATCAGCAGATTCGTGTAAGAGCATACCAGAAGGACGGCGGCAAAACATACTATAATAACTGGGTATCAGTGAATGCAAAGACCAATATGGGTGCTGTAAGCGGTGTTACATATTCAGGCCTTTCATCCAACTGGGTAACCGTTAAGTGGAACGCTGCAGGCGGTGCCGCAGGCTACCGTGTGTTCAATAACGGCGTAAAGATTGCCGATGTAAAGACAACCTACGCAGGTATCAGCTTAAGCTCCGGTACAACCTACAAAATCACTGTTGCTCCCTATAACGGCGGTACTACAGGCAAAACCTCATCAGCCATCACCTTCACATCTCCCTGTGCAAAGGTAACAGGCCTCAGAGCTACAGGTATCAGCGATACTTCTGTTTCCGTAGCATGGTCAGCAGCCGCAGGTGCACAGAGCTATCAGCTTCAGTACAGCAAGAACGGCTCAAGCTGGACTACAGTAAACCTCAGTTCAACAAGCTACACCGTAAGCGGCCTTTCATCAAATACTGAATATCAGATTCGCGTATATGCAGTAAATAAGAACGGTAACACAACACAGTACAGCAGTGTATCAGATGTTCTCAGAGAAAGAACCTCAGGCTGTTCAAGCGTAGCAGATACCAACGGTGCTACTCTTTACTGGAAAGATGTTTCAGGTGCTGCAAAGTACACTGTAGAATATTATGATCTCGGCACAAATACCTGGACTGAAATAGGCATAGCCACTGATGTTCAGTTCACAGTGAACGATCTCGCAGGTAACGGTGCAGGTCTTTACAGAGTAGTTGCCCGTGACTCCGCAGGCAAGGTGCTTTACACCTCCGACGGTATCACAGCCGCATCCGCAGGCTACAGCGTAACGAAGAACGGTCACAACGTTACAATTTCCTGGCCCGCAACAGGCGATGCAACCTCATACAAGGTAGTAAGATACACACAGGAAAACGCTGAAGATATCAAAACATTAGCATCCTCCGTACGCTCAGTTTCAATGAATATTGCTCCCGGTCTCATCCACGAGTATAAGATTATCGCTGTTATCGGCGGCAGAGATGTTATGATAGCTAATTTCGCAGTTGAAGGTGCAAAGATCGACCTTAACGATAAGTCCGACGATGCAATCAACGGTCAGCTTCTCTATCTCACCGAAGCAGTAAACAGATCAAAGTATGACTATACTCATTCCACATATATTGATACAAACCTCGAAATGACAAACAATATCAATTATATGGAATTCGGTATTATGGACCTTGGCGCAGCCGCAGGCGCTGTTGACCTTGCTATGTATTTTGCTTTCAAGGATACTCTTAAGGGCAATTACGACATCAGCGGCGGCTACATCAAATGCTACGACCAGACAGCTGTTAATTCTCTCTTCGGTGCTATCGGTGAAACAAGTGATGATTCACGTGTTACCGAGGTAACAAGAGCAACCTTCAATAAGAGCAGAACAGGTTGGGTTCAGTACAAAAAGGCAGACGGCACTTACGGTGACTCCAAATCAATGGTGCTCGATCAGGTTATTCAGCCCGCGAACACCATGAATCAGTTCGCAACCATTTATAATTCGGGTAATGCTTCCGCATGGAAGCAGGGCTTTGAGTCCGTAAATATGACAAAGACAAATGACGGCTATAAAATCGTGGCTGTTCTTAAGTCTGAAAAGGGTGATTCCGTAACAGCCGGAACCCTGATCGCAGAACTGGAATCTACCGCCCTTCGGGAGCAGATCGCAGCCGAGGAAAAACTGCTGGATTCTTTGGCAGTGCAAATCGCGCAAACAGAAGAACGGTTGGGTCTGTACTACGAGAAATGTTCTGCCCTGGAGACTGCGGCGGCAGCCGATCCCATGTATTCGTTCCAGTTGGAGTCGGCGGAGCGAACCTGCCTGCGGCTGTACAACGATCTGGAGTTCCTGAAAAAAGATCAGGCCGTCGAGCAGATGGCATTGGATGATCTGATGGCCCAACTCAAAGAGCGGCAGCTTTTTGCCGGCATGGACGGAACGGTTTCCCGCGCTATGGAACTGGATGAGACGAAAGTGCAGAAATCCTATTTGCAGCAGGCGGTCTGCAGAATTTCCGATATGAGCACCGGCCGCTTCGTCGCCTTCGTGACTAAGGGTGCCCTTAAAGAAGGAAGTCCCAAGTCGGAGGCCAAGCGG
>JAZNMU010000031.1:0-3621 GCA_045579865.1 Acutalibacteraceae bacterium | reverse complement strand
CTGTGAATATTACGGCATAAAGCTTATCCCTGTTGCAATGACAGAGACAGGCCCTGATATGGATGCCGTTGAAGAGCTTGTAAAGGATCCCTCAGTCAAGGGTATGTTCTGCGTACCTAAGTACTCCAACCCCACAGGTGTTACATATACAAGTGAAACCGTAGACAGAATTGCGGCTATGACACCTGCTGCAAAGGACTTCAGAATCATTTGGGACAATGCATACATCATTCACGACCTTACTGATGAAACCGAAAAGCTTGACAATATCTTCGATGTGCTTAAAAAGTACGGTCACGAGGATATGGTTATTGAGTTTACCTCCACATCAAAGATTTCTTTCCCCGGTTCAGGTGTGGCAGTTCTTGCCGCTTCCGATAAAAATATCAAAATGATTATCAGCCGTATGAATATCCAGACCATCGGTTACGATAAACTCAATCAGTTCAGACACGTTAAGTTCTATAAGGATGTAAAGGGCATCAAGAGCCATATGAAGCTTCACAAGAACATTCTTGCTCCCAAGTTCAAGGCTGTTATCAATGAATTTGAAACACAGCTCGGTAAGTACGGTGTAGCTACATGGACCAAACCCAAGGGCGGTTATTTCATCTCTCTTGATGTTATGGACGGAACTGCCAAAAGAGTTTATCAGCTCTGTAAAGAGGGCGGTGTAACACTTACCACAGTCGGTGCGACCTTCCCTTACGGCTATGATCCCAATGACAGAAATATCCGTATTGCACCTTCCTATCCTCCCGTAGATGAGCTTCTTACAGCCACCAAACTTCTCTGCATCTGCGTAAAGCTTGCAGCCTGTGAAAAGCTTCTGGGGGAAAACTGATTTTAAACCATAGTTAATTGTTAATTTTACATTTTACTTTACTATATCTATTGACTTTTTCAGGTTATGGTGGTAGTATTAGTATATAGCATTATGCAAAAGTATATTATTAGGAGGAATTTTCTATGAAAAAATATCTTAAAAACCTTCTTTGTATGCTTATGGTTCTTTCTGTAGTGTTTACTCTTTTTGTTCCCGCATTTGCATCTTATGACACTGCGACTGAAATCGTAATGGACAAAGCATACGGTGAAAGCATCACTTCAAATGACGGTGAGGACTTCTATAAGTTCACCACAACTCAGTACGGCAGAGTGCGTATCTATGTCACCACTTCCATGAGACCCTTTACCGTAGCAATCTACGACGCTAACAAAAAAGAAGTAAAGTCATGGGTTACAACCCGTTCTACTTCCGGTGACGTTGCTTACAGCCATGCTATGGATGCAGGTACATACTATCTTAAAATAAGCGGCGAGGGCGTTTTAGGCGCTATCGGTGCATCCACAGGATCTTATGATTTCAGACTTACCTTCACAGCTGAAACTAAGGGTCAGTCAAATGTAGATAACGATAAGAACAATGAACTTAAATATGCTAAGGAAGTAAAGTTTGACTCAACCGCTACAGGTAAAATCCTTAAGGATGAGGAAGAAAATGACTTCTTCGTATTCAATGTACCCACATCAGGTACTGTCAGTGTTAAGTTCACATCAAAGATGGAATACTACTGCATCTATCTCCTTAATGCAGGCGGTAATGCTATCTGGTCAAAAGAAATGAACCAGTGGGATGCTTCTAAAAAGCAGAGAACAGATAACTATAGCTTTGATCTTTCAGCAGGTACTTATTACATTAAGGTTAACAGCCTCAAATCCAGTAAATTCCCCTATTATTTCACAAAGGCTAAGGGTGACTATAAGTTCGATATCAGCTATAAGTCGGCAGGTTCAAACTCCGTTGAGCCTAACAACTCAATCGTTAACCCCAATAAGATTCCCTTCAGTAATGTTGTAGTAGGTCATCTTTCTATGACTGATGGTGTTGATTACTATGAAATCAATGCAGTGAAGGGTACAGCTACTCTTGCTTTCGTTTCCTATATGCCTTCATACAGCATCCGCATCCTTGACGTCGATAACAAGGAAGTATGGAGCAGCAAGGATAACAAGTTAGAAGAAAAAGCAACTTCACGTAAGGATATTCACGAAGTTACACTTGCTGACGGCAAATATTTCGTAGTAGTCAGCGGCGGTACAGGTAAGTACTCCTTCCAGTTCGCTCAGAACTTCGGCGTAGATAAGGTAAAGACTGTTAAATACGAAAAGAGCGTTACAAACATCACTCTTAAGTGGTCTAAGGTTGCAGGTGCAGCAGGCTACGAAGTTTTCAGATACGATGAAGCTAAGAAGGAATTCATTAAGGTTGGTTCCACCACTTCCAAGAGATCTCTTAAACTCAAAAAGCTCAAGGGCGGCACAACCTATGATTTCAAGGTAAGAGCCTATAAGAAGCTCAACGGCTGTATCGTATACGGTGACTTCAGCGAAGAAAAGTCAACAACAACTGCTCCCGCAAGAGCAGTTATCAGCAGCGTTAAAGCAGGTGCTAAGAGTGCTACAGTTAACTGGAAGTCAGTAAACGGTGCATCAGGCTACCGTGTATTCTACACAACTGACAGAGACTTCGACTATGCTAAGAGAGTAATCGTTAAGGACGCAAAGGCTACCTCAAAGACAATCAAAAAGCTCAAGAGCGGCAAGAAGTACTACTTCAAAGTCAGAGCTTACAAGGTATTTAACGGCAAAAACGTTTACGGTAACCTCAGCAAAATCAAGTCTGTAAAGGTTAAATAATTAATCGTTTACACACAGGCATTTCACTTCACGGTGGGATGCCTGTTTTATTGCTTTAAATCTTCCTTATAGTATTGACTTATTCTTTTCTTTGTGTTAAAATTTACAGGATATCTGTTTATGGCGATGAGCGGAAGGAGTAGCACAAAGACACTCTCAGAGAAAAGGTGGTAGGTGAAAACCTTTAGTGGAAGTGTGTGAAGGTAGTCCGTTAGCTTCGGGAAGAAAGGCTCAGGCTGATTAGACCCCGACGTATTTCTGCGTTAAGGATTTCGAGTGCGGTGCTATGGCATCGAATTCAGGTGGTACCACGGTATTTTCTCCGTCCTGATTTTCAGGGCGGGGTTTTTGATTTTATAAAATATATCTTTAAATACAGGAGATGATTAAAATGGCAAAGGAACTTGCTAAGCAGTATGATCCTAAGGATGTTGAAGACAGGATTTATGCTTCATGGCTCGAAGGAAAATACTTTCACGCTAAGGTTGACGAAACGAAGAAGCCTTACACTATCGTAATTCCCCCTCCAAACATCACAGGACAACTTCATATGGGTCACGCCCTAGACAACACTCTTCAGGATATTCTCATCCGTTTCAGAAGAATGCAGGGCTACGACACTCTCTGGCTTCCCGGTACTGACCACGCATCCATCGCCACTGAGGCTAAAATCGTAGAAGCGATGAAGGCTGAGGGTATTTCAAAAGAAGACCTTGGCAGAGAAGGCTTCCTCGAAAGAGCCTGGGACTGGAAGAAACAGTATGGCGGCAGAATTATCGAACAGCTTAAGAAAATGGGCCCATCCTGCGACTGGGACAGAGAACGCTTTACCCTCGATGAAGGCTGTTCTAGGGCTGTTAAGGAGGTTTTCGTAAACCTTTACGAAAAAGGTCTCATTTACCGCGGTGAAAGAATTATCAA